>NZ_JARBFY010000002.1:0-163932 GCF_048957795.1 Chitinophaga sp. CC14 | reverse complement strand
AAAGCTGCTCCTAAAAAGAAAGCTGCTGCTAAGAAAGCCGCTCCTAAAAAAGCTGCTGCTAAGAAAGCTGCTCCTAAAAAGAAAGCTGCTGCTAAGAAAGCCGCTCCTAAAAAAGCTGCTGCTAAGAAAGCTGCTCCTAAGAAGAAAGCTGCTGCTAAGAAAGCCGCTCCTGCTAAGAAAGCTGTTGCAAAGAAGAAAGCTGCTCCTAAAAAAGCACCTGCTGCTGCACCAACAGTTCCTCCAGCTCCGGCTAACTAAGATCGGAATTACAAAATGTAGTTATAAGGATCCTGGCATCTATGCCGGGATCTTTTTTTATACCCATCCCCCAACACAATCCCCCTCCGCAATTTCCACGTAACTCCGTATTTTTACGGCATGGATAATTATTCAATCTCAGATAACTTCTCCCTCCTGTCCAAACTGATGGACATCCACGGAGAAAACAGCTTCAAAGCCAAATCCTTCGCCAGCGCAGCATTCACCATAGAAAAGCTGCCTACCCCCCTGAAAGATACCCCCCGCGATGAAATATTCCGGATCAAAGGCATCGGGGAATCTACCGGGAAAAATATCCTCGAAATGCTGGATACCCAACAATGCTCCCTGCTCAATCATTATATAGAAATTACCCCCGCCGGGATCCTCGAAATCATGAAGATCAAAGGACTGGGACCCAAAAAAATAGCCACCATCTGGAAAGAACTGGAAATAGAATCCATGGGCGAACTCCTCTACGCCTGTAACGAAAACCGCCTGATGCTCCTCAAAGGCTTTGGCGCCAAAACACAGGAAAGCGTTCGCCAGAACATCGAATTCTATCTTTCCAACCGCCACCGCTTCCTCTTCGCAGAAGTAGCCGCCACCGGGCAGGAACTGGAAAAACAACTACAGCTGCTCCTGGCTCCCGCAGCCGTTTCACTCACCGGCGCCTTCCGCCGCCACAGCATCATCATCGATGAAATAGAACTGCTCATCGCCGCACCGGTAGATGTAGTGCAACAACAACTCGCCGCGCTCCCCGGTTTTTCACTCACCACCGCCAACGCAGATAACCTGGTATGGCAGCTGAACGAAAAACTCAAAGTAATCACGCATAGCTGCACTGCCGACAGCTTCGCCGCTACTTTATTTACCACTACCGGCTCCCCTGCCTTTATCGATAAATTCAACGCCGCAGGCGGCGCCGCCTTCCTTCACAACGCCACTTCCGAAGAAGCTATCTTCAGCGCGGCAGGAATGGACTATATACCGCCGTTCCTACGGGAAGGCATCAACGAATTAACGCTGGCCCGCAACCACCAACTGCCGGAAACCATCGTTGCCTCCGATATCAAAGGCATCATCCACTCCCACAGCAACTGGAGCGACGGCGAATCTTCCCTGGAAGAAATGGCCACCGCCGCCAAAGCACAGGGCTTCGAATACCTCGTGATCAGCGATCACTCCCGCTCCGCTTTTTATGCCAACGGCCTCCATATAGAAAGGATCCTGGCACAACACGCGGAGATTGATGAGCTGAATAAAAAACTGGCGCCTTTCCGCATTTTTAAAAGCATAGAGTCCGATATCCTCAACGATGGATCACTGGATTACCCGGATGAAATCCTGGCAAAATTTGACCTCGTAATTGCATCTGTGCATTCCAATCTCAAAATGACAGAAGAAAAAGCAATGGCCCGGCTACTGAAAGCCATCGAAAATCCATACACTACCATCCTCGGACATATGACCGGCCGCCTGCTCCTGAGCCGCAACGGTTATCCCGTAGATCATAAAGCCATCATCGACGCCTGTGCCGCCCATAACGTGGTAATAGAACTCAACGCACATCCGCGGCGCCTGGATATCGACTGGACCTGGCTGCATTATGCGTTGGAAAAAAAGGTGCTCATCTCCATAGATCCCGATGCCCACAGCATCAACGGATTCCAGGATATCAGGTACGGTACCCTCGCCGCTCAAAAAGGAGGCATCACAAAAACAAACAATCTTAGCAGTTACACTGTTGACATGCTGAATAATTACCTGCTTCAACGTAAGCAACAAAAAAATATCCTTCCATGATGCTATTGGCATTGGCTGTGGCGCCGGGTTTTGCCATCTGTCTTTTTATTTACCTGATAGACAAATACGACCGGGAACCCACCAGCCTCCTGGTAAAAAGTTTCCTGCTGGGCATGCTCTGCGTAGCCCTGCCACTGGCAGTACAGGGCCTCGCAGTAGAGCTGGGCCTCCGCGAAAATAACGGCACGCTCCTCGGAACCGCGGCATTCGCCTATGGCGTAGTCGGCATCTCGGAAGAACTGGCCAAATTCCTGGTACTGCTGCTGTTCGCCTATCCCAAAAAAGCATTCAACGAACCACTGGATGGCATCGTATACGCGGTAATGATAGGGATGGGCTTCGCCACGCTTGAAAATATTGCGTATGTAAGCAGGTTCGGCGTAGGCACCGGGATAGCCCGCATGTTCCTCTCCGTGCCCGCCCACGGCGCCTTTGCAGTACTCATGGGGTATTATGCCGGCCTGGCTAAATTTGTGCCGCATAAAAGCAGTTCACTCCTGTTCAAAGCACTCATGATCGCCGTTTTCTTTCACGGAACATTCGATTTTTTCCTTTTTCTCGGTAATAATATCTTCCTCATGGGAGCTTCGGTGATCACCCTCATCTTTGCAGTACGCCTATCCATCAAGGCTATACGAAAGGATAGCGCCCTCTCCAAAAAACTGCACGAGGAACACTTTTTTGAAGAAGAGAACACCTGAGGTCACCTGTTTTGCAGTCAGCTTTTAGTTACCTTTGTAAGGCGCTAAAAGCCGACTGCTATGAGATTCATTTATATATACGATCCGCTGTGCGGCTGGTGCTATGGCTTCACCCCCGTAGTACAGCAACTGCAGGAACGCAGCAATGGGAACATGGAATTCGATATCCTCTCCGGCGGAATGATCACCGGCGATAACCGCCATCCTTTTTCTTCCATGAAGGCATACATCCAGCGCGAACATACCAATGTGGAAAACGCAACAGGTGTGAAATTTGGCGCCGCCTTCCTGGAGAAACTACTCCCCTCGGAAGAAATTATGGATTCAGAAAAGCCCAGCATCGCCCTCACGGTATTTAAACAATACCAGCCGGAAAATGCCATCACCTTTGCGCACGATATGCAGGTAGCGCTCAACTATAATGGCCAGAGCCTGAACAACGACAGCACCTACCGCTCGCTGATCAAAAAATTCAGCCTGCCGGAAGATGAATTCATCAGCCGCCTGCACGATGAAAATTACCGCTACGAAACCCAACAGGAATTCCAGCTGATCCAGAACTGGGGCATCACCGGATTCCCCGCGGCCATCCTCGATACCGGTAAACAACTTTACCTCTGCGCACGGGGATACACGCCCCTGGATAAACTGGAGGAAACCATAGAAAATATACTGAGAGAAAATAACAGCTTATAACTTTATGTACCACGTCAAAACAGCTACCGTAAACGATATTCCTGTTATACAGGACCTCACAGAAAAGATTTGGAAACCTACCTATCAGTCTATTCTGACACCGGAACAAATAGAATATATGATAGACATGATGTACAGCACCGCCTCCCTGAACAAACAGATCACGGAGCTGCAACATCAGTTTCTCATCCTGCAGGACGATAGCGCCCCCATCGGGTTTGCCTCCTACAGCACCACCGGTACACCCGGCATCTTCAAATTGCAAAAGATCTATCTCGATGGAAATTACCAGGGAAAAGGAGTCGGTAAATTCCTATTGGAACAGGTGGCCCAACAGGTAAAAGAACGCGGCGCAAACATCCTCGAACTCGACGTAAACCGCTTCAACAAAGCAAAGCAGTTCTATGAAAAACAGGGATTCAGCGTTTATAAGGAAAAGAAAACCGACATCGGCAGCGGCTATATCATGGACGACTATGTGATGCGTAAACCGCTATAAAAAAAGCCCGGTAAGGAGATACCAGGCTATTCCCAAGTTAACCATTAAAAGACACAACTCTTTTTTAAAAAATAATGTTAATCTAACGTTATGTACGAGAACGGCTGATAAGCGGATTTATCCACACATAAAAAAGCAGCATCTTTTATATTTTAATATAAAAGATGCTGCTTTTAAGTTTAATATCTCTCTAAAAAAAATTCCCGCATAGCTAACTATGCGGGAATGCAGGTGTGCCTGAAGCGCGTATATCGGTTATTGATCCAAGCCGTTATTATTTGGCTGTAAGCACGGTGCCTTCGTCGTTATCATCGTCATGGATAACAGCTACCGCCTTATTCAGTTTCAGCTCAGGAGAAATTTTCAATACCCCTGCATTTGCTGCAGCAGTGGCATCACGCAATTTCACGGATACCAGGGCATCTATCTCTTTTACACGGTCGTTTACCAGCGCCACCTGTATATCGGTTTCGCTGAAAGCGCAATCGCCGGTAATCTTTACCATGTCGCCGTTCATGATCACATAGTCCTTACCGTAAGCGGCCGTACTGGAAGAATCCACACCAAAGAAGATGTTGATATCACTACCGGTGCAATTGGTTTGTACGCTCTGGTCTGAAGCCTTTACCAGGATACATTTAAACATACTCACAGGTGCAGTGGCAGATTCATTGGCATCTGTCAGTTTTACCAGGGTGATGTAAGCCGGCTGATCCTGTATGTATTGGGAAGCAGAAATGGAAGTTACATCGCCGTTATAACCCACTACCGCTTCATTCTCCGCTTTAATTTCACTTAACACCAGCACAACGGTTTCGGCCAGTTCGAAGCGGTTATCGTCTTTGATCTTTACATTCAAACTGGCAGTGGTAGCGCCGCTGTCTATCACAAAAGGCGCCTTGATGCTGCTCACAAAGTCGGCTCCCGGCAGCGCGGTACCATTCCCAAATTTGTAAGTTAACCTAACCGGTTTGGATGTGGCATTGATCAGCGGGGTATTATCCCGTTTAAACAAACCGGCAGAAAACACTACATCAGTGGCTGGCTCGGCACCATTGTTACCGCCAATGAACTTCACCATAGCCGGCTGATCCAGGATGGTTACCTCTCCTTTCGACTTGGTAAGATACAGCTCCGACGCATCCAGTACTTCCACATGGAAAGCTTCTTTACCTTCCAGCAGGTTATCACTCTTTACAGGGATCTGGATAGACTTGGAGATGATAGCGCCTGCTGCAAACTCAGAAGGCACAAAGGAAATTGTTCCTTCGGTAACATCAAAGTCGGTTGAACCAGCGCCACCTTTATGCGGAATAGTTTTGTAATGAACGTTAACGGGTGTACGAACACCATTGCTTCTTAAAAACCCGGATAAGGTAATGGTGAGCGTTGCGTTGGATAAACCGTTCAATGGCTCGGAAACAGCGATGTCATTGATAGATACGCCATGACTGATCTTAATAATACGGTTACCATCTTCATCGCCGCCGCCTGCTGCCAGGATTTCGCCGGAAGGGCTTATCAGCAAAGAAGCCAGCGTGGTTTTTGCATCATACTTGCCCAGCTGCTTGTCGAACATCATTTCACCATCAGGACTCAGCTTAATCATGCGGTAGCCTTCTTTTGCCACTACGCAGATCTCATCGTCTTCGGTGAGTAACAGGTGCTGGAATACAGAACCCAGGTTTTTATCAATGGAAACAGTGCCATCGGGAAGCAGTTTAACGATCTTACCGGTGTTGTTGCTCACGTTACCCCCTGCCGCTACTACTTTTCCGTTCTTGCCTACTTCCAGTGCGTATAAAGCGGCATCCGTTTCTTTATTGAATAACTCAGTGCCATCAGGACGCAGCTTAACAATACGGCCACGGTCTTTTTCCTCTGCGCAGGCGAAGATCTGCCCCAGGTCGTTTACTTTGATGGCATTGAACTTACCATCTGCGGTGCTGTATTCTTTATCAAATACTACCTGGCCTTCGGCATTTACTTTCGCAATGCGGCTGGCATTGCCGGTACCATAAGCGCCACCGCCCATAGCCAGTACTGCGCCGTCTTCCAGCAACAACATCTTTTCAAATGTAGCGCCGGGTTTACCAAAAGAAAGCTCAAATTGTTTTTCTCCCTTTCCATCTACTTTCACCATGTAAGCCTTTCCCTGTCCATCACCCACGTCGCCACCTACAGCAACAATGTTTTCATCTTCATCTATCAGCACATTGGTAAAAACATTGTGTGCGCCAAAACCCTTGTCGAATTCTACTTTACCATCGGGCGTCATCTTGGTGATGCGGGCCTGCGCAGGCTTGCTGCCATCCACTCCAACGGTAATGTAATTGCCATGACGGTCTGTAATGATCCGGGTAAAATAACCACCCTGACCGTTGCCGATGCTCTTGTCAAACACTACTTCGCCGGTAGCAGATAATTTGGTAATACGGGCATTGCCATAAGCAATGGTACCGCCACCTACAGCCACCAGTTCATTCTTCGGCAGTAAAATCAGGTCCTGGTATGCTACCAGTCCGCCTTTATTCAGTTTGGCATTGTAAATAAGAGTACCCGTTGCAGATAATTTGGTAATGCAACCATTATCTGTTCCGCCTCCGATGGCAACAATAGCATTGTTCTCCGCAATAGCCAGTTTCTTATACTGGTTTTTGGGAGCACTGAAGCTCTTGTTAAACACAACAGGCATCTCCTGTGCGAAGGCCTGTGTGCCTACCGCCAGTAATAGCATTAGTGAGGAAAATTTGTTCATTTGTATTAGTTTGATATACGCTAAAAAATAACCGATAAATAGTTTATTGAATCTTAATCTCGCACCTTCTGTTTACGCCCTGCAGTTGTATAAAATACTCCCTGTCGGCCTCCGGTCGCTGGCTCCCCGCAATCCATACCGGGCGGGTAGACCCGAAATAATTGATCCTTATTTTATCAGGAGTAACACCCCTGCTCAGCAGGCACTCCTGGATGTATACAGCACGGTTCTTCGACAGCGACAAGTTATACCGCTCGGTACCAATAATGTCGGTATGCCCGTTCACCAGTATGATCCGGTGCGGGTTCGACTTCCATATCCGGAAAATAGAATCCAGCTTACGCCATTCCTGGTCCTGCGGAACAAAAGAATTCAGATCGTAGTAAATCACACCAGGAACTTTCCACAACGCTTCCAGCGCTTTCACCGCACTGTCTCTTACCAGCGTGTAACCGACACCGTTATTAGCGACGTTAGGGCCACTGGCTTGCTGTTGCCAGGATACCATTTCCGGGCTGCTGTAGGCAGCCTGACCGGTATATGCCGGTTGCGTAGTAGCAGTAGCAGCAACTACCGGTTGGGTATTGCTGTTGCCGGGGTGATCGTTTTGCCAGGGAATAATTTCGGGAGAACTGTCTGTTACATCATTGGCGTAATCCACCATTTTGCGCCCGGGACTAACGGCAACGGCTACTGCGGGAACGGGTTTCAATACCACTTTATCCACCACCGGCGGTTGCACGGGGAGGTTATCGTATTGTTTGGTTCCTACTAAAGTCAGCTGTTGACGGGTATCCGTCTGATTCATGGTATAAGGCACTCGGTCATCTTCTTTTACCGGCTTGCCGGGATAAGGCAGGTCCAGTTGTTTCAAAGGATTTTTCTTCAGGTTTAACACATAGATATGATCGTTATCATGCGCGCCTGAACGGTCTGATGTAAAATATAATAACAGCTTGCCTTCATCCAGTACAGGATTCAGATCATCAAACTGCGTATTCACAGGATACGGCAAATGTACAGTTCCTTCTTCCGGTTTTTTTATATTTATTACAAAGATGTCCAGTCCACCAAATCCCCGGAGGCCATTCGACGAAAAGAACAACTTATCACCCACCACAAAAGGATACAGTTCATTTCCATTGGTATTTACCTGCGGACCCAGGTTCACCGGCGCTTTCCACCGTTTGGCTTCCTTGTCCCAGTCGGTGTAGTAAATATCTGTACCACCCTGACCACCAGGCATATCGGACGCAAAGTACAAACGTTTACCATTAGGTGCAACTGATGGGTGCAGGAAAGAATAAGTTTCCAGGTTTTTCCCCAGCTTCACCGGCAGTGGTTTACTCCATACATCATGATCCGGTTGATAAACAGCAGATAACAGCTGCGTACCATTGTTATAATTAATATAAGAATTCTTGTCGTTCTTCACATCGGTAAACCGGTTGGAAGTATAGATCACCTTTTGCCCGTTATCAAAGAAAGAAGCAGGTCCTACCTGTAATACACCCCGTAAGCTATTATTAAAAGGCTCTACACCATCTTCTGAAACCTGGTATAGTTTGGAATTCGTATAGAAAGATTGCTGCTCGTTTTTCCGGATATCATTGGAAAGAAACACAATGTTATTACGGTAGAGCGCCAGTCCATACTGATACCCGGGCAGGTTCAGGCGAAGACTGTCCACCCGTATATTCTCCATAGAATCACGGTTAAAGAAACCATAGTAATTCACCAGCGACTCTTTCAGGTTGGTAAAGCGCGCATTATTCTTATAGTTACTGGCATACACCGCGCTGATCTCCTGGGCTTTCACCACCCTTCCGGTGCGCTTCAGCAGATCAATGTAGTTGGTTACATCTGTTACCAGCACGTTTTTCTCTGGCTTGTACAACAACTCATCGTACAAACTGATCGTTTTCTCAAACTGCCTTGTTTCAAAGTACACCCGCGCCAACTGTAACTTGGCCCGGCGCAAAACTTCTTCGCTGCTGCCATTATTAATTACTTCATTACACAACGAGATTGCCCTTTCGTATTCTTGTCTTTTGTAAAGCCGTTCCGCACGCTTTACCTTAGCCATACTTCCCAAGCCGCCTATTTGCACTCGGTCTTTTACAAAACTGCAGGAAACAAACAGGGAAACAATGCTCAGAAAAAGTATGAGGGAAGAGAAATTGTATTTTCGCATACCATTCTTGATTTTAAAATTAGAAATAACGCGGCGCCACCACTTTCCACTTCGACCAGGAGAAGCGATAATTAATCATCACTTCATGCGACACCGTTTGCGCGCCTTTCAGATTCGACTGCATAGGCGTATCATAAGAATAACCGATCTGCAGGTTCTTCGTTGCCTGCACCTGCACCAATCCTGTCATCGTTTTTTCAGAACGCCACGATGCACCCAGCCATATCAGGTTCTTCAGGAGAATATTCGCATTCAGATCATACTGAAAACCCGCGCCCTTCACCTGCCGCAACAACACATTCGGCTTCAGCTTTACATCATCATTAATATTGATCAGGTAACCCGTTTGCAGGTAATAATGCGATTCCACCACTACTTTATTCACACTGTTGCCGAGGTCGAAACTCTTGAAAGTAGGCGACGACAACCCGATAAAGAACCGGTCGGTAAACAACATGAAACCAAAGCCCACATCCGTTTTCCAGTAACTCTGATTTTGCGCAAACACCGGGTCGGTGGTAGTCAGGGAACTATTATCTTCTCTGAAATGCGACATGCCGCCCTTCAATCCCAGCGCCAGGTAAATCTTCTCATTGAGCTTTACCCGTTGGGAAACATTCAGGTTCACCGCTGTTTGCGAATTCACGGTGATCTTTTCATTCATCAGCGATACGCCAAAACTTGTATTGGTGGCCTTTATAGGAGTATAAAATGAAGCCGTGGCCGTTTTAGGAGCCCCTTCCACACCCACCCACTGGTTACGGCCCACTGCCGTAAGACTGGAAGATTCATCCATAGAAGGATAAGCCGGATTGATGATCATGCCGTTGAACATATACTGCGAATACAAGGGTTCCTGCTGCGCAGCAACCTGTAAACAACAACACCAGCATAAGATAGTAACCCCTAAAGCTTTCATAAGATGCTTTTTCATAGGTATCAGCTTAAATATTTTTTTGTCAGATGCATCCTGCTTTAAATTCGTATGCCCGTTAACGTTTTATCACAATAAACCCGGTATAGCGCTCTTTCTTACCATCTATCTCTACTTCAATATTGTAGAAGTAAGAGCCGTCCGGCACATCGTTTCCTGAACTACCACCCGCATTCGCTTTACCACGGAAGTTCTTCGACTTGTTATCGTAGTGTTGCAACTTAAATACGGTGCCGCCCCAACGATTAAAGATCACCACCTCATTATTCGGATACTTGTCGATATTCTCAATGTACATCACGTCATTTCCCATACCATCGTTGTTAGGGGAAAGGGCCGGGTGCACCCGGATCTTACCGCTGTTGTTATTGATCTGACGCCCGTCTGTACTATACTTCTCTACAGAATCCGCCACACCGTCTCCATCAGAATCCAGGTCAAGGAAATTAGGAATGCCATCTCCATCTGTATCATCATCAAACGGATCACCATTGCCATTGATATCTTCCTGCTTGTCTGTTAAGCCATCACCATCGGTATCACAACTGCCGCACATCGGATCATCGTTCAGGATCACACCGGTAGCCTTGGATGGCTCGCCTAAAGTTGGCGTATGCTGACCAGAAGGCACCGATACCGTGGTCATCTTCAGGATAAAGGTTTCATTCTGTTCAAACGTAGTATCACCTTTAATATTCACCGTTACCTGTCCGATAGTCTGCAGCGGGGGGATTACCGTTTGTGTAACAGTGTTGTCGAAATCAACACCCGGCGTGGCTTTGAAATCCATATAAGGATAAGACACTCCATCTACGGACGCTTCAAAATCATAATTAATCGTAATCGGGCGGGAACTTTGCCTGCTCAGTTGTACATTAAAGCGCAGCGGTGTGTTCTCGCCGGTATTGCCTTCTTTCACGCTGAACTTATCGGCGGCAAAGGAGAGCGTGAGCGGATCGTTATCCGTGATGGCTACCCTCGCGGTATCAGTGGCGCCGGCTTTGTATACCAGGGTGCTGCTACCGCCAATGTATGGCAGTATGGCTGCTTTCAGGAACCCGTCATCATCATTGATGTCGTTGTCGCCGGTGGTGATAATAAACGAATGTTGTTTCGTGAGCGCCGGCATATTAATCGTTAAGATGTTACCACTCACCGTACCTTCCGCAGCAGTAAACGTGCGGGCGGCATCCTGTGTAATGCGGAGGCGTACCGGCACATCGTAGGCTGCTGACGCAGGCGATTTCAAGGTAAACTTCACCCCACTCCCTTCTGCAGCAGTAGCTGCTTCCGCTGATATTTCCACCACCAGCGTATCGTTGTCATGAATGATTACATCAGCCGCTGCACTGGCAGATAACGGCCAGGTAATACCTGCCATGCTACTGCTCACCGCTCCCAGCTGTACTTTCACATCTTCATCTCCCTCTACTATGTTATTATCGATGGGTATTACTTTAATGTCTGCACCATTCTGGCCTGCAGGGATCAGCACCGTGCCGCTTAGTTTGCGATACCGTGTGTCTGCTACGGCAGTACCACTAACGGTATAGGCTACACTCACATCTTTCACAGCAGATAACTGTGTATCCGAGAACCGCACGCGGAAAGATCCGGGGACATCCGGTTCGGTGGCATCTGCTGTTTTTGCGATCATCATTTCACGGCCAGGGGCGGTACTTTCATCATCATGCACGATCAGTGTAACGGTGTCTTTATCATCTACATCCAGTGCGATGTTCTTGTTAAACCGTTTCATCTGTGCCAGCATCAGCGACAATTTCACCTGCTCATCTCCCTCTATCACTTTATTATCAATCACATTCACGGGAACGGATATACTGTTTTGTCCGGCCGGGATTACTGCGGATGTTTGCACCGGCGCAATATTGGTAGTGCCTGCAATGCTGCTTACATAGAACACTACTTTCACATCGGCGGCTGCGGTGCTGCTACCTGGCAGTTTCACCGTGTAAGCACCGTGTGTAGCCGGTTCAGCGGCGTCTTTATTCTTTTGTAATACCACGCGCATGTCGCCGGTTTCAGGAATCAGCACCATACCTGGCTGGGAAAGTGTATAACCTGTTGTTACCAGCTGCGCAGTAAACTGCAGCTGCTCATCTCCTTCCAGTATATTATCTCCTGTTAATTTCAGCTGGTATACTTTATTATGTACTCCGGCTACCAGCGTTACCTGCGCAGGAACACCGGTATAGTCCGCATCATCTGCGGTAGACACGGCGTTTCTGCCGATATTGATCACCACATCTTCAGAAGAAGTGATCTGGCTGTTCACAAACCCGATGGTTACATCACTGCTGCTGCCTTCATGTATAACGGAGGAGTCTATACGCATTTCCACTTTCAGGTTATCAGGATTCAAGCGTGTAGCATCATCAATTGTTACCGACAATTTATCACCTTTCATACCTGCAAAACCCTGTGGCGTTGCGGTTATCCACAACAGTTCCGGTTTCTCCAGTATAAAGTCTGTTTTAGCAGTAAAGGAGAAAGTAACATCGGGCATGCCTGCAGGAATGGTTACGCTAGCCGGCAAATTATCAATGTCTCCTGCCGTTGCCACTGATGCTGCATCCCTGTTTAAGGTAACAATGATATCCTTGCTGGCAGTAACACCCGGCGCCAGGCTTACTTTCACCTGGTAGGCATTTCCTTCCAGTACTTTAGTACCCGCAGTTACGGCAGTAAGATGTATGAAGCCGGTAACCGGATCATCGTGTGTTCTGTCTTTAATCGTAATGGTGGTATCTTTTACAACGGCGGTGTTAAAAGTGGCGTCTGTAATATTGCCTTTAAACACCACGGTTTCATCATCTTCCAGCACCAGGTCTTTCAACGCTTTCAGTGTAAATGTGTGGGTACCTGTGTTTTGTCCTTTTTTAATAATAATATCATAAGGAGATGGTAAAGCATTATGATCTGCATTTACCGCAGTACTCAGTGTGTTGTCTTTTGTTACATGTATGGTGATGTCTTTACCAGCCTGCAGGTTGTTTGGCAGCTGCGCACTCAGCACTGCACCGGAACCGTTTTCATCAATAGCAGCCAGTGTACTCTTGAGCACAACAGGCGCCGGCAACGGATACTGTGTTGGATCATCATCGATAGTAAACACCGGTTTATTAATGGTATACGTACTGATGCCATCGGTAGCGCTGGCGTTAATGGTAAAGTTTTCCGGACCTTCTGTGAAGTTATCTTTCTTAATCTTCAAACCGGTGGCGATACTGTTGCCCGTGTTCAGATACACATCAGGCGCCAGTGCATAATCCAGTCCGGCTTCTGCGCTGCCTGCCGATTGTGGCAGTAGTATATGAACAGGTACATCAGTGGTAACGCCGGCAGGCAAACTAATCGTTACAGCGCCGCTATCCCCTTCTGTCAGTGGTGTTTTCCAGGCCGTAATGTTTAATGCCAGGTTAGCGGCATCGTTGCGGGTAAGATCCTGTATCGCCAGCGGGAGGTTATTCACCGTATATCCGTTAACGGTAGCATTCACCACCAGGGCTTCATTCTTTTCCAGCACCTTATCAGCCACTGTTTTCAGTAGTTCAAAGGTAGCGGTGGTTTGGCCGTGCGGTAATACATAAGAAATAGCCGACAGCGTATAGTCGTCAACGATTTTAGCCGTAGTAAGCGCATTGTCTACCGCCAGTTGGATGCTTACATCTTTTGTAGATGCATAAGGCACCGTTGCGGTCACCATCACTTTATTGCCTTCCGGAACCAGTGTGGCATCCGGGGTAAGCGTCATCTTTCTTGCATTGGGTTGTTTTTCAGTGTAATCCTTTATGTACACGTCTGCACTGGTGGCCGGCATGTTAACATTACCCTTGTTGCCATCAATGATCAGTATACCTTCATCGTCCAGTATCGCATTGGTACCTGCGGTGATGGCTGAAGTAGCCGCAGCTGATGTAGTTTTGAGGATGGTAACGCTGGCTGGTACTGCCGTGTGGCGGGCATCTGCCACCGTAGAAGACACAGCATCTTTCGCCAGGTTAATTACCCAGTCTTTACCGGCTTTCCAGCCATGCGGGAAGGTAGCGGTAATAACAGCGCTGCTTCCTTCGTAAATACTATCGGGCGTGCTGCTCAGGATCACGGAGTCGCCCGCAGGGAAAGGATACTGCGCATCCTTAATGCTCAGATCCATTGTAGCCGGCAGGAAGGTGTATACTGTACTAAGCGCATCACTCACTACAGGTGTAACATGTATATCTTCTGCATCTTCTACTAAAATATCCGATGCTACTTTTAATAGCGCCACGCCGGATGCACCGGTAAAGGAGGTATCAGCAGGCAGGTAGTAATCAGTATTACGTGTAGCCGTACCGGTAGCGCCACCCAGTGTAATCTTAATGGGTATCTCCGTGGTTACACCGGCAGGTAAACTGAAGCCTATATTGTTGGTGCTGTTCTCATTCACCGCCGCAGATGGCAGCGTGAAAGTGATCTTTGTTTTATTGGCATCCCTGCGGGTGGCGTCGTTGAGCTGGATACTTGCATCGGTAATCGTATAGCCGGTAGCGGTACCACGTATCTTCAGTTGTTTATCGTTTTCTATCACTTCATCCACAGCAGCTTTAATAACAGGCGCAGTGGTGGTGAAGGTGTTGCTGTTTTTCGGGAATACGATGCCGGGCTGCAATGTTACGTAATCGCCGGCGGCTGCATCAGTGCCGGTTGGATTGGTACTCAGTGCAATCGTCACATCTTTAGCAGCAGCATAACCAGCAGGTAACGATACCGCGAAAGCAGTGCTGCTGCCTTCTGCAAGCGGAGAGGTTACTGCGGTTAAGGTCAGCTTCTTCTGTGCAGGATCAGTACCATCCGCGATGTTAATGATAGCGCTGGTAGCCGGCATGTTGGTGTTGCCTGCATTGCCATCTACTTTTATAAATCCGCCGTCGTCGAATACATTATTGGTTTTAGTGGTGATGGCCGCAGTGGTGCCGGACGATGCGTTAGCTGCAATGGTCACGGAACCTGGGATGGTACCATGACTGGTATCTGACGTTGTTGACCGCACCGCATCTTTCGCCAGGTTGATGGTCCAGGCTTTACCGGCCTTCCAGCCATGCGGGAAAGTGGCGGTAATAATAGCGGAGCCGCCTTCCGTTACCGGGTTAGGTGTGCTGGTCAGCAACACGGAGTCGCCCGCAGGGAAAGGATACTGCGCATCTTTGATGCTCAGATCCATTGTAGCCGGCAGGAAGGTGTACACCGTGCTGAGTGCATCACTCACTACTGGTGTAACATGTAGATCTTCTGCATCTTCTACTAAAATATCCGATGCTACTTTTAATAGCGCCACGCCGGATGCACCGGTAAAGGTAGTATCCGCAGGCAGGTAATAATCCGTATTACGTGTAGCCGTACCAGTAGCGCCACCCAGTGTAATCTTAATTGGTATCTCCGTGGTTACACCGGCAGGTAAACTGAAGCCTATATTGTTGGTGCTGTTCTCATTCACCGCCGCAGATGGCAGTGTGAACGTGATCTTTGTTTTATTGGCATCCCTGCGGGTGGCGTCATTGAGCTGGATACTTGCATCGGTAATCGTATAGCCGGTAGCGGTACCACGTATCTTCAGTTGTTTGTCGTTTTCTATCACTTCATCCGCAGCAGCTTTGATAACCGGTGCAGTGGTGGTGAAGGTGTTGTTGTTTTTCGGGAATACAATGCCGGGTTGCAATGTTACGTAATCGCCGGCGGCCGCATCGGTGCCGGTTGGATTGGTACTCAGTGCAATCGTCACATCTTTGGCGGCAGCATAACCAGCTGGTAACGATACCGTGAAAGCAGTGCTGCTGCCTTCTGCAAGCGGAGAAGTTACTGCGGTTAAGATCAGCTTCTTCTGTGCAGGATCAGTGCCATCCGTGATATTGATGATCGCGCTGGTAGCCGGCATGTTGGTGTTGCCTGCGTTACCATCTACTTTTATAAATCCGCCGTCGTCGAATACATTGTTGGTTTTAGTGGTGATGGCCGCAGTGGTGCCGGACGATGCGTTGGCCGCAATGGTCACGGAACCCGGGATGGAACCATGACTGGTATCTGCCGTTGTTGACCGCACCGCATCTTTTGCCAGGTTGATGGTCCAGGCTTTGCCGGCCTTCCAGCCATGCGGGAAAGTGGCGGTAATAATAGTGGAACCACCTTCCGTTACCGGGTTAGGTGTGCTGGCCAGCAACACGGAGTCGCCCGCAGGAAAAGGATACTGCGCATCTTTAATGCTCAGATCCATTGTAGCTGGCAGGAAGGTGTACACTGTACTGAGTGCATCACTCACTACAGGGGTAACATGTATATCTTCTGCATCTTCTACTAAAATATCCGATGCTACTTTTAATAGCGCCACGCCGGAAGCACCGGTAAAGGAGGTATCTGCAGGCAGGTAGTAATCGGTATTACGTGTAGCCGTACCAGTGGCGCCACCCAGTGTAATCTTAATGGGTATCTCGGTGGTTACACCGGCAGGTAAACTGAAGCCGATACTGTTAGTGCTGTTCTCATTCACCGCCGCAGATGGCAATGTGAATGTGATCTTTGTTTTATTGGCATCCCTGCGGGTGGCGTCGTTGAGCTGGATACTTGCATCGGTAATCGTATAGCCGGTAGCGGTACCGCGTATCTTCAGTTGTTTGTCGTTTTCTATCACTTCATCCGCAGCTGCTTTGATAACCGGTGCAGTGGTGGTAAAGGTGTTGCTGTTTTTCGGGAATACGATGCCGGGCTGCAATGTTACGTAATCGCCGGCGGCCGCATCGGTGCCGGTTGGATTGGTACTCAGTGCAATCGTCACATCTTTGGCGGCAGCATAACCAGCAGGTAACGATACCGTGAAAGCAGTGCTGCTGCCTTCTGCAAGCGGAGAAGTTACTGCGGTTAACGTCAGCTTCTTCTGCGCAGGATCAGTACCATCCGTGATGTTAATGATAGCGCTGGTAGCCGGCATGTTGGTATTGCCTGCGTTGCCATCTACTTTTATAAATCCGCCGTCGTCGAATACATTGTTGGTTTTAGTGGTGATGGCCGCAGTGGTGCCGGACGATGCGTTGGCTGCAATCGTTACGGAAGCCGGGATGGAACCATGACTGGTATCAGCCGTTGTTGACCGCACTACATCTTTCGCCAGGTTGATGGTCCAGGCTTTACCGGCCTTCCAGCCATGCGGGAAAGTGGCGGTAATAATAGCGGAACCACCTTCCGTTACCGGGTTAGGTGTGCTGGTCAGCAACACGGAGTCGCCCGCAGGGAAAGGATACTGCGCATCCTTAATGCTCAGATCCATTGTAGCTGGCAGGAAGGTGTACACCGTGCTGAGTGCATCACTCACTACTGGTGTAACATGTATATCTTCTGCATCTTCTACTAAAATATCCGAAGCTACTTTTAATAGCGCCACGCCGGATGCACCGGTAAAGGTGGTATCCGCGGGCAGGTAATAATCTGTATTACGTATAGCCGTACCGGTAGCGCCACCCAGTGTAATCTTAATTGGTATCTCGGTGGTTACACCGGCAGGTAAACTGAAGCCAATATTGTTAGTGCTGTTTTCATTCACTGCTCCAGATGGCAGTGTGAAGGTAATCTTCGTGGCGTTGGCATCCCTCCGCGTGGCATCATCAATGATGATCGCCGTATCCGACACGGTGTATCCGGTTAAACCAAATACACTGCCGGTCAGCCCCAGTCGTTCATCTTTCTCAATAATATGATCATCACCTACTGCTTTTATAATGGTATAGGTGGTGGTATAAGGAGAAGGCGTGTTAGCCGGTAACCGGATGGTATCTTCTGTCATCCAGCCAAAGTCTGTAACACCGGCATCAGAGCCGGCAGCATTTCTTGTCAGCGCAATGACAATATCTTTTGCAGAAGTATACCCGGCAGGCAGCGCAATAGTGAAACGGGTACTATCGCCTTCAGGCAGGTGATACGTTAGCGGGGCAATGGTTAATTTCTTCTGGGCCGGAGAGGTAGCGTCATTGATAGTAAGTGTTAAACTATCCTTTACGAGGATACCCGCATCCGCGGTGCTTCCCACTAATACCAGTTTGCGGGTGTCATCAAACACCTGGTTGGCAGCGGTGCCAACTATTACCGTATCAGAAAGGGTTCTGGCAGCAGGTATCGTTACTGTGCCGGAAGGGAAAGTATAGGTACCCGCTGCTGCCGTGGAGGAGCCGCCGGGTGTAAAGTTAACCTGGATAGGAATTTCGGTGGTAAGCCCTGCAGGCAGTTCTGCCCATACTCCCGGGGAAGTGCCTTCATTAATGCTGCTGGCAGAAATATGTAAGATGATGGGAGCTGTCATAGGCAGCTGCGCATCTGTAATATTCACTACAAAAGGAGTAACAGTTGTGGTATAAGTAGTGGAAGGGATAGGATCTGACGCAGCAAGTTCAATCTCTATTTTCTCTGTGCCCTCTATCGCATTATCACTTTTAATTTTGAAAGGAAGGGTGATGCGGCCGGCGCCCTGTGGAATGGTAACAGGACCGGCGAGTTCATAGTCCGTAACATCTGTGGCAGTAGAGGTACTTTTTTTATTGATGATCACATCAATAGGCAGATCCGTAGTAACACCGTCCGGTAAAGAAATGGTTACCAGTCCGTCGTAAGGTTCTTTCAGCAACGCCGGATCATCTGTTACAAAAGAAAGCACCGTTAATGTAGGATCAAGACGGGTGGCATCTTCAATATGCAGGGATTTGGAAGCGCTTTGGGGCTGTCCCATCACCACCGCATCCGCTTTGAAATTCACCAGTTCATCTTTCTCCAGGATACTGTCTTTTACAGGTCTTACCGGGATACTAACCCCGTTGGAACCTATCTCTATATAAGCAACATTATCATAGGTAAAATCTGATGCAATAGCCTCGGTACCTGCCGCTACTACCGATAAATCCACCTGGGTTCTTTCGGATGCCAGCACCCCGGGAGGAAGTGTTACACGCACGGAATCAATAACACCTTCGCGGATCTTTGCCGGGGCCGACAAGGTAATGTGTTTCGGTTCATCATCCTGGATGGTGTATACGCAGGTGGTTTGCCCGGTAATGTTTACCAGTTTATTTTCGGTAACAGGTACCAGCTGAAAGGTCATGTGCCGGCTGTATTCCAGGGCGTTGTTCCCGATGATCTTTATGTTACTTAACTGTATTTTATCACCCGCAACATAAGCCTTTGCAGGAATCATAAACCCGCCGTAAAAAGTAAAGTCAGTACCCTGCACCGCGTTATGCGATCCTCCGGAAGGCGGTACCAGCGCCACTTTCACATACATCTCCGAAGTAATGGTAGCGTTGTTGTTCACTACCAGGTATAAATTAGGTAAGTTGAGATCCCCGTTGTTTCCTTCAGCGCCGGTGGCGGAATCTTTCTCAAACGACACGGAAATAGGATCAGTGCCCGTACTGAGGGGCGATCCCTGGAGATTAATATGAACCGGTGTATTGTTATATCCATAGTCTACTGCCACGCGGGTACCAATAGCTTTGGTAGTTGGTTTCACGCCGAGGTTTATACCTGCCGCCAATCCTTTAGGAGCCGTATTTACGCCTCCTTCATCAATTGCGTTTACCAGTAAGAGATTGTTAAAGATCTGCCTGTCTCCTGCCGACTTGGCCACATAGGAAGAAAATGTCGTATAGGCGTGATAGGTATGTGAAAATTCTCCTACCGTAGCATTGGGATAATCAGCATTAAACCCCGGCGGCCTTATAAACCCTACCATATCGGGATTCGGACCACCGCCCGGAGGATTCATGTACCCGGTGGCACTCCTGTTATTGTCCAGTATGGGACCCAGCGGATCATCCTGCATGGTGGGAAATTCACTCAGGTACAGGCAAAACGTGGTGGAGGGCCGGTCGTTATAAAACGTATAATCCAGTACAAAGTAATTATTGGGTACAACGTAGGTAATAGTCATCAGCACAGTAGCCACAAACGGCCCCCTTCCTGCATTTTCATAATATGAGAGGGAATCAACCAAACAAACCTTATAAGGGTCCGCAACTGTACCGGAACCCATTACCTCGGATATTTTCTCAAAGTTAATGTCGATCGGGGTGGGGGTAAGAAAACCGCTGGTATTCTGCATTTTGAAATTCGACCGGATCCCCATCACCGAGCCTGAATTCTCCTTCCTGGATTCTGATCTCCCGTTCCTTGTTACCTCATAGGTACCATCCGTATTGATCTTTATCCTTAATCCATCGGTAAGCGTATTACCTCCAAGCGGGTTGATGGTTACCTGTGCCTGTACACCTGTGCTGACCAGGAAAAAAGCGGCTGTCAGGAGTAACGCCTGGCACAGGAACACGTGGATACGATGGGGCATACCTTGCTTAATTAATTTCGTAGGATAGGAAAGGAGTAACATATAAGCGTGTAAATTTCTATTTATACATATAGATTTTAAGTCAAAAATGATAAAACAGTCCTTTGTAAAACCCTATATGCGAATCTCTGTAATTGGCTCTCCCGGCAGGCTTCTATATTGTTCCTTCTTTTTTTCTGATGAAACTGAAAAACCAGCCCCGCCGGCAATTATATATCTCTTAATCGTGTGTTGGTGGGTGCCTGAGACGCGCTCATGGGCGTTTTTTATGATTTCTACAATTATGCTATACCCTTCCACTTGTCACCCATCTTCAAACAATTAAATATAAAATCATATATTTTAATTAGCAAATCTATAATAATATTTATATTAAATCAAATTAATTTATCTAACCATAAGTCGGGGTAGCAGGAAACGGCGATTAACAAATTTTTAGGGCTTTATAACGCCTTATATATGCAGGGGGTTATGTTAAAAGTTAAAATAACCCTAGATTTGCAAAAAACAATTCAGAATGTCAACAATTGCAAAATCAAACATTGACTTTAGCCTCGGATACAAGGTAAAAGACATGTCTCTCGCGGCCTGGGGTCGTAAAGAGATAGAACTGGCAGAAGCCGAAATGCCCGGACTGATGTCACTGAGAGAAGAATATGGTAACAGCAAACCATTGCAAGGTGCACGTGTTGCTGGTTGTTTGCATATGACTATCCAAACTGCCGTATTAATAGAAACCCTGGTAGCCCTCGGAGCCGAGGTGCGCTGGAGCTCCTGCAATATATTCTCTACGCAGGACCATGCCGCCGCCGCTATCGCCGCTGCAGGAGTACCTGTATTTGCCTGGAAAGGTCTGAATGAAGCAGACTTCGACTGGTGTATTGAACAAACCCTGTTCTTTGGCAGCCCCGACCGTCCGCTGAATATGATCCTGGACGATGGTGGTGACCTCACCAACATGGTGTTTGATAAATACCCTGAGCTGATCCAGCACATCAAAGGTTTAAGTGAAGAAACCACTACCGGCGTTCATCGTTTATACGATCGCATGAAAGCTGGTACTTTACCAATGCCCGCTATCAATATCAACGACTCCGTTACCAAATCCAAATTCGATAACAAATACGGTTGCCGCGAATCCTGCGTAGATGCGATCCGTCGCGCTACTGACGTAATGATTGCCGGTAAAGTAGCCGTTGTTGCCGGTTTTGGCGACGTAGGTAAAGGTTCCGCTGAATCACTGAGAGGTGCAGGCGCCCGCGTTATCGTTACTGAAATTGACCCTATCTGCGCTTTACAGGCTGCAATGGAAGGTTATGAAGTAAAGAAAATGAACGATGCCGTTAAAGAAGCCGATATCATCGTAACCACTACCGGTTGCCGCGATATCATCACCGGCGAACACTTCAAACTGATGAAAGATAAATGCATCGTTTCCAATATCGGTCACTTCGATATCGAAATCGATGTAGCCTGGTTAAACAAAAACTACGGCAATACTAAAGTTGAAATCAAACCACAGGTAGATAAATATACCATCGATGGTAAAGATATCATCCTGCTGGCTGAAGGCCGCCTGGTAAACCTCGGTTGCGCTACCGGCCACCCTTCTTTCGTAATGAGTAACTCCTTCACCAACCAGGTACTGGCTCAGCTGGAACTGTGGCTGCACTCAGAAAACTACGAAAACAAAGTATACGTACTGCCTAAACACCTGGATGAAAAAGTTGCCCGTCTCCACCTGAAAAAAGTAGGCGTGGAACTGGATGTACTGACCACCGCACAATCTGAATACCTCGGTATTCCTGCAGAAGGTCCATTCAAACCAGACTACTACAGATACTAGTTTTTTACGACTAACAAATACAAATGCAGCGGAGAAGAAGTCACTACTTTTTCTCCGCTGCATTTTTTGTAAAAGCTAAAAGCCGTAATTTTGCCGCATGACAAAGCTGAGTGTAAACATCAATAAGTTTGCTACCCTGCGCAACGCACGTGGAGGCAATCTACCGGATATATTAAAAGTGGCCCAGGATTGTGAACGCTTCGGCGCCGATGGAATCACCGTTCACCCCCGCCCCGATGAACGCCATATCCGTTACCAGGACGTAAGAGACCTGAAACCACTGGTCACTACAGAGTTCAATATTGAAGGATATCCTTCCCAGGACTTTATGGACCTCGTGCTGGCCGTTAAACCTCATCAATGCACACTGGTTCCCGATCCGCCGGATGCCATCACTTCCAATACCGGATGGGATACCATCGCCTGCCAGTCGCAACTGAAAGACGTGATCTCTACCCTCAAAAAAGCAGGGATAAGGGTTTCCATCTTCCTCAATGCAGACGTTACAAAAGTAGAAGGCGCTAAAACCGCCGGCGCCGATCGTATAGAACTCTATACCGGCCCTTACGCAGAAGAATATACGAACGCACGCACTCAGCCGCAAAACCTGCAGCTGTTCAACGACTATAAAAATACCGCCAGAGAAGCCACCGCTATTGGCCTGGACCTCAACGCCGGCCACGATCTCAACCTCGATAACCTCCGCTTCTTTAAACTGCATATACCACAGCTGAAAGAAGTATCCATCGGTCACGCACTCGTAGCCGATGCACTCTACTTCGGACTGGAAAATACTATCCAGATGTATAAAAGACAACTGGCCGACTAACTTACACAAAACAATAAAGCCATTCCGGATTAATGGAATGGCTTTATCAACCCTTAAAACAATCAACATGAAGTTCATAGCGGAGTCACAACTAAACCGGTATGAACAGTATATAGTTTGCCGTCATGACTGACAGCAATGTTACGCGTGTTTACTTCTTTAATAACGCTATTTCCAGTACTTGGTTCATTTGCTTCACATAATGAAACTTCATCCCCTTAATATAAGACGGATTGATATCTTTAATATCTTTTTCATTTTGCCAGCAAAGAATAATCTCACGGATACCTGCCCTTTTGGCGGCCAGTATTTTTTCCTTAATACCACCTACCGGTAATACCTGCCCGCGAAGCGTGATCTCACCCGTCATTGCCAGGTAGGATTTTACCCTCCGGCCTGTAAATACAGAGGCCAATGCGGTTAGCATGGTAATACCCGCACTCGGACCATCCTTTGGAACAGCTCCCTCCGGCACATGCACATGCACACTCTTCTGCGTAAACTTCTTCGGATCAATACCCGATTCCTCCGCATGGGATTGCAGATAGGTCAGCGCCGTAACAGCAGATTCCTTCATCACATTACCGAGGTTACCCGTCAGCTTCAGATCACCCTTACCTTCGCTCAAACTGCTTTCTATGAACAGGATATCGCCGCCTACATAAGTCCAGGCAAGCCCCACGGCTACCCCCGGCGGATTACCAACCTTATAGATTTCATTGGAATAACGGGGTTTACCCAGTATTTTCTGAAGCCCTTCTTCGGTTAATGCATCCGGTAACTTCTCATCCATCGCTACCTGTTTGGCCAGGTTACGCATAATAGCGGCAAACTGCCTGTCCAGCTCACGTACACCGCTCTCACGGGTGTAATCGGCAATCAACTGCTCAATCACCGTATTGCTGATCTTTACTTTTGTATCCTTCAAACCATGCGCATCCTTTTGCTTGGGCAACAGGTGCCTTTTGGCGATCTCTACTTTTTCTTCGATGGAATACCCGCTCAGATCAATGATCTCCAGCCTGTCGCGCAGCGCCGGGTGAATAGAGTTGATATTGTTGGCGGTAGCAATAAATAATACCTTGCTCAGGTCATATTCCAGCTCCAGGTAATTATCGTAGAAGGTGCTGTTCTGTTCAGGGTCCAGTACCTCCAGCAATGCAGAACTCGGATCGCCGCGCATGTCGTTACCGATCTTATCAATTTCATCAAGGATCATCACCGGGTTCGATGATTTGATTTTACGGATCGACTGTACCACCCTGCCCGGCATGGCGCCGATATAGGTTTTACGGTGCCCGCGGATCTCACTTTCATCATGCAAACCACCCAAACTCAGGCGAACATACTTACGGCCAACAGCGTTGGCTATAGATCGTCCCAGGGAGGTTTTACCAATACCCGGAGGGCCTACGAAACACAGAATGGGCGACTTCATATCCCCTTTCAGTTTCAGCACGGCCAGGTATTCCAGGATACGTTCCTTTATTTTTTCCATGCCGTAGTGGTCATGGTCTAATATCTTCTTTGCCTTTTTCAGGTCATAGCTATCGGTGGTATACTCGCCCCAGGGCAGGTCCAGCAACAGATCCAGGTGATTGTACACCACGCTGTAATCCGGTGTGCTCGGATGCATACGCTCCAGTTTCTCGATCCCTTTTGAAAAAGCTTCCGCAGCGGCAGCTGGCCATTTCTTTTCTTCTGCCTTCCGCTTCATTTCCTTCAGCTCCCGGTCGTTGGCGTCTCCTCCAAGCTCCTCCTTGATCGACTTCATCTGCTGCTGCAGGAAATAATCCCGCTGCTGCTTGTCCAGGTCGGCCTTCGTTTTGTTGGTGATCTTGTTCTTGAGTTCTGCCAGCTGTAATTCCGTTTGCAACAGCTTCATCAGCAGTTCCGCACGGGTACGCAGGTTATTGATCTCCAGCAACTGCTGCTTTTCTTTCAGGTCGGAGTTCAGGTTGGAAGAAACAAAATGCACCAGGAAAGAAGGATTCTCTATGTTCTTCAGGATGATGCTCGCTTCTGAAGGCAGGTTGGGAGAAAGCTGGATGATTTGCGCTGCCAGGTCTTTGATGGAAGAGATATACGCTTCAAATTCTGAATCATCTTCCGCCGCTTCATCGTGCAGCACGCTGATTTTTGCTTTGAAATAGGGATCTTCCGTCACTATTTCATCTATCTTAAAGCGCTTGCGGCCCTGTATAATAATGGTGGTGCCACCATCAGGCATTTTGATGAGCTTTACAATACGCGCCACTGTACCCACTTCACTCAGATCCGCTACAGCCGGATCTTCTATCGTACTGTCTTTCTGCGCTACCACCCCGATCGATTTGTCGGTTTTGTAGGCGTCATTCACCGCTTTTATAGATTTATCCCGGCCCACCGTAATCGGCAGCACAACACCCGGAAACAATACTGTATTTCGTAATGGTAATAATGCCAGTTCATCGGGAATCTTTTCATCCTCCTGTCCTTCCCCGTCTTCGTTCAAAGGGATAATAGGCATGAACTCCATTTCATCTTCCGAATTTCCTAAATAAAATCTGTTCATCTGAGATATTTAAAGCCTCATGAGGACATTCTGTCATACAACCCGGCAAAAGTCCTCTTTTTTTTATGTATCCCTATATAGTCAAGTTTGATGCCAAGTGACGCTCTGGCAGGAACGGAAGAATGCGTAGCAGCTTCCTTTTCTCACAAAAAAAGCAGCAAAGATAAAGTATACACTTTAATCTTTGCTGCTTCATCAAAAGTTAACGCTAAACGCGAAATACTAGAAAGTTACACCTACACCCAGCTGGATGCTCTGGTTTTTCCAGTTGCTGGTGTTAGCTACGTCTTTGTAATTGTTTACATCATTAAAGCCAATAACATAACGGGCACTCACATTAACAATCGGCAGTTGCAGCCACAAACCGGCTACACCGGAAATGTCGCCGCCTTTGAAAGCTTCCTTGGCAGCACCCAATACTTTTTTGTCGCTTACCAATGCGCTGAACTGAGGTCCTACCTGGAGTTTCAGACGTGGTGTTCCCAGGTCAATGTTAGCCAGCAACGGAATACTCAGGTAGCTCATGGTGATCTTCTTACCATTATCTTCCAGGTTTCCAGTATTATAAATTTCACTGAAATCGTCTGTAGTTTTTGTTTTGGTAGAAGAGAAGATCAACTCACCCTGAACCCCGAATCCTTTCACAAGATTCACCTGGGCAAACCCACCGATGTGATAACCTAACTTAAATCCATCCTGAAAACCGGTACCATCAAGCTTTCCAAGATTAGCACCACCTTTCACACCAAAGCGAAGGAATTTTGATTGTGCATTAACAGTTGACACGGTTGAAACAGCAGCTATCATCAGCACTGCTACGGCGAAAAACAGTTTTTTCATAAATCTATGTATTGTTAGTAATGGTTAAAATATAGACGCCCGGAGTAAAAAATACCCCTATGTTGTAATTACATTTCCAGTAATTACAAATTCCGTGCTATTTGTTAATGAAATCAGAAACTGTATAAAATACGGGCCGTGAAATAACTCATAATACCCTGATCTGTACCGGTTAAGGGCTTAAAAACCGTGTAGGATGGCGCCAGGTTTACCCGGCCAATAAAATAGGATATATTCATAGTAACATCTATCGCGCGGGGTTCAAATTCGGTATGGTCTTCAAAATTAAGTTCAGGTCCCGGGGGATTTCTGAGTTTCACCATATGGGGCGACCGCGTGATATACTGAGCTGCTTTGAGATTACTGTAGTAGTTGGCCGTTCCCAGCGTCATGTTCACAGAAGGCGTCACCATCAATACATCAAACCGTCCTATAACGCCGGAAAAAATAAAAGGATGCCTTACAGATGCGATAATATTAAAATCATTACCATGCAACGTTTCTTTGGTATATAAACCTTCTGACACATGCTTCCCCCAGCCGTAGTCGAGGCTCAAACCGGGTTGTACCCACCATTTCCGGTAATAGAAGTAGGCAAAAATTTCATTCTTGATTGGAGTGGAAGGAACGTCTGAAGAATCGGCAAAAATATATTTCGTATAGGAGATGCCACTAAGAAAATTCCTGTTTTTCGTATAGTCGTAACCGGCGGTAAAGTCCCATTCAAACCAGGGCTTATTCACGGAATTAAAAAGATAATAAGCGCTAACACCTGCATACAGGCCACTTTTATGATAATAACTTAAAGAAGGCGCTACAAATGTTTTTAATACAAGAGGATATTCAAAATTGGCCACTTTACTGCCATAGGCAGGATTGTTCCCATACCCGATACCGGCCACCACTTCGCTTTTCTGCTGTTTCTGTAACAACGAATCCAGCTGTCGCTCCAGCTCTGCCAGGCTTTGTCCCGATGCTACACGGCTACATAACAACAGGAAGGTAAAGAAGTATAGGCGCATGTTTTAAAAAGTACGTCGCTTGCAAGATAAGCGTAAATCAGTATCGTTTAACCCTATATCCGCGAACAGGACGAATATGTGGTTAAACAAAGCTTTTCTATCGGTCAATGCATGCGATGCCTTTTTATACCAGGTCTATCACCGTAATTTCCGGCAGGATACCTACTCTTCCGGGATAGCCGAGAAATCCGAAGCCCCTGTTCACATACAGGAACTGTTCCCCTTTCTTATATAACCCCGCCCATTCTTTATAAAAATATTGGGCAGGACTCCATTTCAAACCGGGTATTTCCACGCCAAACTGCATACCGTGGGTATGGCCTGCCAGCATCAGGGCAATATCGGGATATTCTGTGCGCACCTGGGCATCCCAGTGGGTGGGATCGTGCGACAGCAAAATTTTAAACGGTATATGTTCTGCTCCCTCGTACGCCCTTTTCAGGTCGCCATAACGGGGGAAACGTTTAATAGCGCTCCAGTTTTCAATACCAATCAGCGCAATCTGTTCTCCGTTGCGGTCCAGCACCACGTTCTCATTCATCATGAGTTTCCAGCCCAGCTTTCCATGCACCGCTTTTAAATCCTCCAGGTTCTGGTGCTGCAATGCGCTGTAGCCGTTGGCATTTTTATCCGGCCAGGGGTAATAATCGCCATAGTCGTGGTTACCCAGGGTAGAATACACGCCCATCGGGGCTTTCACCTCGCGGAATACATCCAGCCATTCGGCCATTTCCACCGCCCGGTCGTTTACCAGGTCGCCGGTAAACAGCACCAGGTCGGCCTTCTGGTCATTGATCATCTTAATGCCTTTCATTACCGCGTCCCGGTTAGCAAAGCTGCCGGAATGGATATCAGAGATCTGTACAATCCGCAACCCCTTAAAGGAGGCCGGCAGATGCTTGAAAGCCATTTTTATTTTATGTACCCGGTAGTTGTACTTATTGGAAAATCCGTATAGCAGCGTTCCAAAGAAAGCGCCGCCGGTGATGAGTCCCAGCCGGTTAATAAACTGCGACCTTGATAATCCGCCTGTGGCCGGAGTTGCAGCCACCGCCGGCGCACTGCTGAATTTACGGATCAGCCACAGTACCCCCCTTCTCACATCGTCTATCAGCAGGAATACCGTTACCAGCAGCTTCGCCAGTACCAGGCCCATGAAAACAGCCATCAGGTAGGATTTCAGCGTAGGCGGCCAGTTATGCCAGTTGATATAGGGCAATAAGGCTATCATCATCACAACAGAAATGGATATAAGCCAGTATACGGAATAGGTGATGTTCCTTACTTTGGGAGTAGACATATACACCATAGCCCTGATGGCCTGGAAAACATAAAGGTCCAGTAACAAAAGGAAAACGATGAGTATAACGGAATTAAGTCCGGGTCGCATTATAGAAATTTAATATAGATATATAATAATGAAGCAATTTAACATAACTAACCGGGTCTGAAAAGTTAAAACCGGTGGTTGTACCTACAAGACGAATAACAACGCGAAGAATTGTATGTTTTTATTTTTTTTATTAAGAATGGAGAAACAGTACATTTGTCCGGCTGACCGGTACACAATAAATAATTTTAATATTTTATTAATATATTAATCTTACGCCTGCTGAAACTGGCTAAAAATTAACCCGTTAACAGGTTACGGGGCTTGTTCTGCGAACAGTTTGTGTATAAATAAATATACTGCAGCACCCGAATTTTACGTAATCGTTGTATTTTTGTCCGATTACGCTACTTTTAATAGAGTTACTTTTAAATATAAGGTGTAGATTAATCACGGATTACGGAGAGTAAATTTCCCCGGAAGTTGTCGTGATGGATTCAAATGGATTGATTATGAAGTATACTTGCTATGGACATTCCTGTTTTGCGGTGGAAATTATGGGGAAAAAGATCCTGTTTGATCCTTTCATCACCCATAATGAACTGGCGTCTAAGGTAGACACCCATGCCATAACGGCGGACTATATTTTTGTTTCCCACGGACATGAAGATCATACGGCCGACCTGTTAGACCTGGCAAAACGGACAAATGCAACAGTAGTATCCAATTTTGAGATTGTGACCTGGGCTGGTAAACAGGGGATCGAAAAGCTCCATCCCATGAATACCGGCGGTAAATGGAAATTTGAATTTGGTACGGTAAAATGTGTGGTGGCACAGCACTCCAGCAGTTTACCCGATGGAACCTACGGCGGTAATCCGATGGGTTTTATATTTATGACGGAAGAAGGGAACTTTTACTATGCCGGCGATACTGCGCTCACTGTGGATATGGAGCTGATACCAGCTGTTACCTCCCTGGATTTTGCAGTACTGCCAATTGGCGATAATTTCACAATGGGCATCGAAGATGCCATTGCAGCCGCTGAAATGATAGAATGTGAGAAGATAATCGGGGTACACTACAACACTTTCGGCTACGTTAAGATTGATACAGACGAAGCAAAGATGCAGTTTATTGATGCCGGGCTTGAACTGTTACTACCCGAAATAGGTAGTACCATAGAGGTTTGAGGAAGAAGTGATCATTGCTGATTTATCCTTTATCCTATAAATAACCTTTGAATTTTTAAATTACACAATGGCTAGAATAATCGCAATCGCTAACCAGAAAGGTGGCGTAGGAAAAACTACAAGTGCAATAAACCTGGCAAGCAGCCTGGCTGTGCTGGAATTTAAGACACTGCTGGTTGACGCCGACCCGCAGGCAAACAGCACCACAGGGCTGGGTTTCGACCTGCGCAATGTGCAGCAGAGCTTGTACGATTGTATGGTGAACGACGTGCTGGCCAAAGACGTTATCCTGGAATCAGATACTCCCAACCTGAAGGTTTTGCCTTCTCATATAGACCTGGTAGGCGCTGAACTGGAACTCATCAATCATCCCACCCGGGAAAGAGTGATGAAACAGGTGATCGATACCGTGGAAGCGGACTACGACTTTGTAATTGTAGACTGCTCCCCTTCCCTCGGTCTTATCACCGTAAATGCCCTCGTAGCCTCCAACTCCGTGATCATACCCGTTCAATGCGAGTTTTTTGCACTGGAAGGCCTCGGCAAACTGCTCAATACCATCAAAATTGTACAAAGCCGCCTGAATATAGAACTGGAAATTGAAGGCATTCTGATGACCATGTACGATGGTCGCCTGCGCCTGAGCAACCAGGTAGTGGATGAAGTAAAACAACATTTTGAAGAAAGTGTGTTCAATACCATCATCCACCGCAATACCAAACTGGGAGAAGCTCCCAGCTTCGGTAAATCCGTTATTATGTATGATGCAGCCAGCACAGGTGCTATCAACTACCTCAACCTGGCAAAGGAAATCCTGCAGAAACATAATTTCACCAAAATTAAATCCAAAGACAAAATCCTAGCTATTAACGATGACCAATCCAAGTAAGAAAGAGGCGTTGGGTAAAGGCATCCGCTCACTGCTTCAAAACATCGATACAGATCTGAAGCAAACTGCCGGCGCCCTGGGTGATAAGGTAGTAGCTGCTGCTACCGGTATAGAACGCATATCACTGGATCTGATTGCTACCAATCCGAAACAGCCGCGTCGTGACTTTGATGAGGTTTCTTTACAGGAGTTAAGCCAGTCGATCAAACTGCACGATGTTATCCAGCCAATCACCGTATCCAGGATCAGCGCCAAAAAATTCCAGCTGATCGCCGGTGAAAGACGCCTGAGAGCCAGCAAACTCGCCGGACTCAAAGACATTCCCGCATATATCCGCCAGGTAAACGACCAGGAACTCCTGGAACTCGCCCTGCTGGAAAACCTGCAAAGGGAAAACCTGAACGCCATTGAAGTGGGCCTCAGCTACAAAAGACTCATGGACGAATGCAGTCTCACCCAGGAACAGGTGGCCGACCGCATGGGCAAAGAAAGAAGTACCGTTACCAACTATATACGCCTGCTGAAACTCCCCCCGGATATCCAGGTGGCCGTACGCAACGGCCAGCTCAGCATGGGCCACGCCCGCGTACTCACCGGCGTGGAAAATGTGGAAAACCAACTCTTCCTGTATAATGAAATCCTGAAAAACGGATTGTCTGTACGCCAAACAGAAGAACTGGCCCGCAACATCAATCAGGCCGATAAAAATCATCAGCAAAAGGCTGCCAAAGCAAAACTACCTCCTGCTTTTCAGAAAATACAGGACAAACTCGCCACTCACTTCTCTACCAAAGTAAAACTGGATAGAGGAAAAAGCGGTAAAGGCAGCATTTTAATTGAATTCTATTCGGATGAAGAGCTGGATAGTATCCTGGAAAAAATAGATATATACGGTGGCTAATAAGGCTCAATACATATTTCATTCACTACGATACTTTTTGTTGTTTTTAATCGCGGTTGTAGTGGTTATGCCAGTGCACGCACAGCAGGATACCCTGCGCCCCATTGCTAAAACAATGGATACCATCATCCGGCCTATACCTGCACCAGGTACGGATACCGTAAAAGCAAACAAAGCCATCTTCACAGACAGCGCTTATATTCCTGATTCCAAACTCCCCCACAGCCCGCGTAAAGCAGCCCTTTACTCCGCCGTGGTGCCGGGGCTCGGACAGGCATACAATAAAGAATACTGGAAAATTCCAATTGCATATGCCGCCATTGGTACCTGCGTTTATTTCTTTGTGGATAACATGAAGACCTACAAGCTGTACCGCGATGCCTACCGCCTCCGGGTGGATGGCAACCCGGATACCAACGACACCAGCCCGGATACCAAACCTTACGATACCGAATCACTGAAGGTGGGCCGCGACCAGTTCCGGCAATATGTGGATTACTCCGTGCTGTTCTTCATCCTGGCCTATGGCGTAAACATTATAGACGCTACCGTATTTGCACATCTCCGCAATTTCGATATGTCGGACGACCTGAGCATGCGCGTGTCCCCCACCATCATCAACAACCGTACACTGGGCATCGGCGTAAATATTTCTTTTGGCGGCAAAAAAGGCAAAAGCCGGTACTTCGCCGGCCGCTGATCATCATTAATACATCAACTTTAAATACAACTTGCAAGGGTCATGAAAATAGCGCTCATCGGATATGGTAAAATGGGACAGGCAATAGATGCAATTGCCACTGCCAAAGGACACGAAATAATACTCCGGGTAGACGTTGGCAGCAAACACCTGCTGGAAAAAGAACACCTAGGCCAGGCAGATGTAGCCATCGAGTTTACCACACCTGAAACAGCCTACCACAACATCTTAAAATGCTTCGATGCAAATGTTCCCGTGGTATCCGGTACCACCGGCTGGCTGGATAAACTGCCGGAAGTAAAAGCGCTTTGCCTGGAAAAAAAACAGGCTTTCATCCACGCCACCAATTTCAGCATCGGCGTAAATATCTTCTTTGAACTGAATAAGAAACTGGCAACCCTCATGGCCGGCCAGCCACAATACAACATAAAGATGGAAGAGATCCATCATACCCATAAAAAAGACGCACCAAGCGGTACCGCCATCACACTGGCAGAACAGGTACTGGCCGCAGTGCCTCGCAAAACCGGCTGGGTAAACGAAGAAAGCAATCAACCGGAAGCACTCCCCATCATCTCTAAAAGGATTGATCCGGCGCCGGGCACACACACCGTAACATATACTTCCGCCATCGACGATATTTCCATCACACACACTGCCCACTCCCGGGAAGGCTTTGCAGCCGGCGCCGTAGTGGCGGCAGAATGGCTGAAAGGCAAAACCGGCGTGTTCACCATGCGGGATGTATTGAATTTAGGATAGCAGCAGCTAAACGCGTTAGCCGCCGGACCCCGCTCCGGTGGCTAAAAGGCAGCCACTCACTGCTGGCAGCTAAAAACTGCTTATCTTTGCAGGAATATAAAGTGTGCACCGCACTATTAGTTCATCCGTGGAGGGATGCAAAAAAGTCAGTATGTTATCGAAAAAAACGCAATACGCATTTCACGCATTAGTACACCTGGCAGAGAATGTAGATAAAGGACCCATCCTGATATCCGAAATTGCACAGGAAAAAAATATCTCTATCAAATTCCTGGAAAATATTTTGCTGGAGTTGAAGAATGCCGGCATCCTCGGCAGTAAAAAAGGAAAAGGGGGCGGTTATTACCTCATGCGACCTCCCAAAGAGATCGCTCTGGCGAAAATCATCCGCCTGCTCGACGGACCTATTGCGCTGCTTCCCTGCGTAAGCCTCAATTACTACGAACGCTGCGAAAACTGCCGCGATGAAGCCGTTTGTGGCCTCAATGAAGTAATGGGCAAAGTGAGGGATTCCGCCCTGAAAATCCTCGAGAACAAAACCTTGAAAGATATCCTGACCCGAAACAGCTAATCAGGGTGTAAAATATCCGAGCCGGCCACGTGCCGGCTTTTCCGCTACAGTAAAGGGTTTCAGGATCAAGTCCACGTCCCCTCCACGTCACCTCCGGGTTAACAGCACGTATACTCCAAGTGCTAAGTAACTCCTATCCCACTCCACAGCGAATCCTCCCTATGTTCACAGCAGGTATACCACCTTTTGCCCATTCCCCCGGTTCGTCCACTCCCACGCTGCTTTCTATGCCCCATCTTAGCAGGTTCCCCCAACTCCACCCATTTTCTCCCCGCCACCACAGCCCCTTTACAGGAAAGAAATAATTTTTTACCCTATTAGTCTATCTTTTTTATAGGTTTTATGTATTTTTGTAAGAGGAGTGACCGTAATCGCTCCGCTGGCACTAGACATATCAATTCAATAAGGAAGATCTACATGACAGACATTACCACCGCGCTGGTCAACAAATCAGTGGAGGAGGCCATACAGTACCTGTTGGAACAATACCCCGGTGCTGTAGCATTCTCTACCTCTTTTGGCCAGGAAGACCAGGTAATATCAGATATTATCTGGCGTAACCAATTGCCGGTTAGAGTTTTTACCCTGGACACGGGCCGCCTCTTTCAGGAAACATACGATGTAATGGACCTCACTATGGCCCGTTATAAACAACCTGTAGAAGTTTATTACCCGGACACCACCGCAGTAGAAAAACTGGTTTCCACCAAAGGACCCAACAGCTTTTACGAATCAGTGGAAAACCGCAAGGAATGTTGCGGCATCCGCAAAATTGTACCCCTCAACAGGGCGCTGGAAGGCGTAAAAGTATGGATCACCGGCCTCCGGGCTGAACAGTCCGAAAACCGGCAGGGCATGGAAATCCTCGAATGGGACGAACATCGCCACCTCTATAAATTTAATCCGCTGATCCACTGGGGCTACGACGAAGTACTGGCCTACCTGGAACAACATAACGTGCCCTACAACAAACTGCACGATAAAGGCTTCATCAGCATTGGCTGCGCACCCTGTACACGCGCCATTGAGCCGGGGGAAAATCCCCGCGCCGGCCGGTGGTGGTGGGAACAGTCGCAGAAAGAATGCGGTTTGCACGGATAACAAATATTAGCTTTTAGAATAAATTATTATAGTCCATGACTAATCAAATAAATTGGGAATTTCCTCAGGCACTGGAAGATGAAGCCATCTATATACTTCGTGAAACAGTAGCACAGTTCGAAAAACCAGTGCTGCTGTTCTCCGGCGGCAAGGATTCAATTACACTCGTACGACTGGCACAGAAAGCATTTTACCCCGGCAAAATACCTTTCTCCCTGCTGCATGTGGATACCGGCCACAACTTCCCGGAAACCATCGAATTCCGCGACTGGCTCGTGAATACACTCGGACTGGACATCATCGTAAGAAATGTACAGGACAGCATCGACCAGGGTAAAGCCCAGGAAGAAACCGGCAAATACGCCAGCAGAAACGCCCTCCAAACCGTTACCCTCCTCGATGCCATCGAAGAAGGAAAGTTTGACGCCTGCATCGGCGGCGCCCGCAGGGATGAAGAAAAAGCCCGCGCCAAAGAAAGAATCTTCTCCGTAAGAGACGAATTCGGTCAGTGGAACGCCAAAATGCAACGCCCCGAACTGTTCGATATCCTCAACGGTAAAATCAATATCGGTGAAAACGTACGCGTATTCCCCATCTCCAACTGGACCGAACTGGACGTGTGGAATTATATCGTTCGTGAAAAACTGGAAATACCTTCTATCTACTTCTCCCATGAAAGAGAAATCATAGAACGCGATGGTCTTTACTGGCCTTACTCCTCTTTCCTCAACACCACCGCCGACGAAGTACCGTTCCGCCAGAAAGTACGCTTCCGTACCGTAGGCGATATGACCTGTACCGCCGCCGTATTATCGGAAGCCGATAAACTGGAAGATATCATTGCCGAAATTATGGAAGCAAAGATCTCCGAACGTGGCGCACGTATAGACGATAAACGCTCTGAAGCCGCTATGGAAAAGAGAAAACAGGCAGGATACTTTTAACAACACTTCCTGTAACACACGCTTTAACTTAATTGAACACATCTTTTAACGCCAGTCGCTAAAAGCAAAAAAATAAAAATAATGGAGGTTTTACGTATAGCCACTTCCGGTAGTGTAGACGATGGTAAAAGTACCTTAATAGGCCGTTTATTATACGATACCAATTCTATTCCGCAAGATAAAATGGAAGCGCTCCACGCTGCCAGCAAACGCAAAGGACTGGATTTTACGGACCTGTCGTTGCTGACCGACGGACTGGTAGCAGAACGTGAGCAGGGAATTACGATAGATGTGGCACACATCTACTTCTCCACCCCTACCCGCAAATACATCATTGCCGATACCCCCGGGCATATTGAATATACCCGCAACATGGTAACCGGCGCCTCCAATGCACAGGTGTCGCTGATCCTCATCGACGCACGCAGAGGCATCGTGGAACAAACACACCGCCACTTCTTTATCGCCAACCTCCTGCGTATTCCGTACCTGGTGGTTTGCGTAAATAAAATGGACCTGGTAGATTACAGCGAAGCCCGTTTTAACCAGATAGTGGAAGATTTCCAGCAAATGCTCGATAACGCCGGGTTTAAAGGACAGGAAGTAAAGTTCATTCCCATCTCCTCCCTGTATGGCGAAAACGTTGCCAGCCGCACAGGCTCTATCAACTGGTACAATGGCAGCACCCTGCTGGAATACCTGGAACAGGTGTCGTTCGATCATGAAGACCGTAACCACCCTGCCCGTTTCCCCATTCAAAGCGTGATCCGTCCGAGAACCACCGAATACCACGATTTCCGCGGCTTTGCGGGCAAAGTGGCCAGCGGTCATTTCTCTGTAGGCGATGAAGTAATCTCCCTGCCCTCCGGGCAAAAGAGCCGCATCAAAACCATTGAGCAATTTGAAAAGCAACTACCGGTGGCGCATGCACGCGAAAGTGTGGTGATTACCCTGGAAGGCGAAATAGACAGCAGTCGCGGCAACATGCTCGTGAAAACAAACGAAGTGCCGCCGCAACTGAAGGAAATAAGCGCCAACATCTGCTGGATGGACCAGCTGCCGCTTACTCCGGGTAAAACCTACCTGTTACAGCATGGCGTTAACCGCGTGAAAGCAAAGGTGCAGCAGATCAATTACATTACAGATGTAACCAATCATGTGCAGGTAACAGATAAAGCATCCATGACGCTGAATGATATCGGCAGAATTACGCTGAAAACAGCAGCACCGATATTTGCAGATCCTTATCAGAGCAATCCTGCCAACGGCGCCTTTATTCTCATCGATGAGTTTAATAACACCACCGTGGCTGTGGGTTTCATTGAATAGCAGTACCTCTTTATAAAAACAAGAAAGCAGCGGAGATCCGCTGCTTTTTTTGTTTTCATGGAATGGTTAAATTAAATATGTTGAAGCATATCTTTTGTCATTGCGGCCAGGTCAAATTCAGGCTTCCAGCCCCAATCTGCACGCGCCTGGCTGTCGTCGATACTGTTTGGCCAGCCGTCTGCAATCTGCTGACGGTAATCCGGCTCATAAGCCATCGTGAAAGCAGGAATATGTTTCTGTATTTCCGCACCTATTTCTTTCGGGGAAAAACTCATCGCACCCAGGTTATAGGCAGAACGTACTGCTATTTTAGACGCGTCGGCTTCCATCAGTTCAATGGTAGCGCGGATAGCATCCGGCATGTACATCATCGGGAGATAAGTATTTTCAGACAGGAAGCTCGTGTATTTCTGGTGCTCTTTGGCCTCATGGAAAATTTCAATGGCATAATCCGTAGTACCGCCGCCGGGCGCTGATTTGTAGCTGATCAGGCCGGGGTAGCGCAAACTTCTTACATCCACACCAAAGCGGTGGTTGTAGTATTCGCACCAGCGCTCACCCGCAAATTTGCTGATCCCATAAATGGTGGTAGGCTCAATAATGGTGTGCTGGGGCGTTTCCTGCGCCGGTGAGTTAGGACCAAATACCGCAATGGAACTTGGCCAGTATATTTTATCAAGATTTTCTTCTTTCGCAATATCCAGTACATTCAACAGGCTCTGCATATTGATATGCCATGCCAGCAATGGATTTTTTTCACCGGTGGCCGACAGGATCGCCGCCAGCAGATAGATCTGGGTGATATTATGACGGATCACCAGCACATGCAGCATCTCCTTGTTCATTACATCCAGCGACACATACGGACCGGTTCCCTTCAGCAAATCATGCTCTTCCCGCAAATCGGAAGCCAGCACATTCGCATCTCCATACATCTTTCTTAAAGCCAGGGTCAGCTCCACGCCAATTTGTCCGCAGGCGCCTATAACCAGTATCTTATCTTTCTTCATACAAAAATATAATTGTAAGCTATTTTAAATCGGACCGTAATATTAACAGCTTCGCCGCTATTTCCACTCACCCCTTCCCAGCGCATGACAATGCTATAACAATAAAATGAACGCCGGGTTATGCACATGGTTTTCAGATTACAATGTTATGACAATTAGCCCAAATGAAGCGGCTTCATAGCCTCCCTTTGCCTGAGAATGCCTATCTTTGCACCTTCAATTAAATGACACAATTTTTTCAAGATATGAAGCATTTAAAATCTTTATTCAAAGAGCAATACAACCCCGAAAATTTCTTCCTGATTGCTGGTCCGTGTGTGATTGAAGAAGAATCCATACTGATGGAAGTGGCTGAAAAAGTGACCACCATCTGTAAAAGATTAGCGATCCCTTATATTTTCAAAGCTTCCTACCGTAAAGCTAACCGTACCAGTGTGCATTCCTTTACCGGAATCGGAGATGTGGAAGGGCTGGAACTGCTGCAGAAGATAGGTAAAACTTTTAATGTTCCCGTTACTTCAGATATTCACTCCGCTGCAGAAGCTGCTATGGCAGCCGCTTACGTGGATGTGTTACAGATTCCCGCTTTCCTCTGCCGTCAAACAGATATCCTGCTGGCCGCTGCAGAAACAGGTAAAGTAGTAAATGTAAAGAAAGGACAGTTCCTCAGCGGCGAATCCATGAAATTTGCTGTGGAAAAGATCAAGGGAGCCGGTAATGATCATATCATCCTTACCGAACGCGGTACCACCTTTGGCTACCAGGACCTGGTTGTGGATTACCGCAACATTCCCATTATGAAACACCTGGGTGAGCCTGTGGTAATGGATTGTACCCACTCCTTACAACAGCCCAATCAAACCAGCGGCGTAACCGGTGGTAACCCGCAAATGATCAGCACCATTGCCAAAGCAGCTATTGCTACCGGCGCCGATGGCCTGTTCATTGAAACACACCCCGATCCTTCCTGTGCAAAATCTGACGGCGCCAATATGCTCCGCCTGGATTTACTGGAACCATTGCTGGAACAACTGGTGGAACTCCGCCAGGTAGTGAGAAAGTTTTAATCCGCACCACATAAAGAAAAAAGCGATTACCACTGGAAGGTGATAATCGCTTTTTTCTTTACACGAAGCTTTGCACTTTTTTCAGTAAATTCATGAAACACATAAAACACAGTTCACTATGATTAATATCCACGAATTAAAATCAGGTGATACCATTATCACAAATTATGGCGGGACAGAAAAGGAAGGGAAGATTTTGCAGGTAGATCATGAGGACAAGAAAGTGTTGGTGGCTACAGATGAAAATGAGTTCTGGTACGATCTTGATAACCTGGAACCTGTTCTTCTGACCGAGGCCACCCTGCTGAAACTGCAGTTTCATAAAGATGAAGCGGCATCGTCGAAGGCAGGAGGAACATTGTATGTGAGAGGCCCGTTCTCCATCCGCTGGTTTGAGGAAGGCCATAACCCGCTTTTGCAGCTGCACTACCGGGACGAAACCAGGAATCTCGTAGAGCCGATCACGTTAAATGAGTTGCAAAACCATTATCACGGCATGACGCTGTTTCATCTGGAATAAACAAAGAAAAATATACCCAGGAAATAAAAGAGGTGGTTCACGGATAACGCGAACCACCTCTTTTTCTTTATATCAATAACTTATAAGTAACGCAGTGGATTTCTCCGGGCATTCAGAATATAATTCTTCATATTTACCCAGAAGGCAAGAATCATGTATACAATGAGCGGGGACCCCATTGTAAGGAAAGTGGCATAAATGAAAAAGATGCGTATACGGGATGTGGCTACCCCAAGTTTATCTCCTATAGCGGCACATACACCGAACGCCTTCCATTCCACAAAGTCTTTTATCCGGTTCATAAATCAAATTTATCAAATTCCGGCTGGAAAAACAAGGAAAAAACGGCTGGTAAGGCTATTCCGCCATAACGGGCTGAATATCACGGGAACCGTTAAAGTACCAAAAGTTTACACACAGTTGGCCGGATGTTAAGTATTTAATTTAAAAACTTGCCGATTTTAGTTAATTTTGCGAGCAATTTTTAACCGCTCTTAAATAATTTTTTTCCCATGGTGTTTGATATTGACATGATTAAAAAAGTGTATGCGGCACTCCCGGGTAAGGTGGAAGCTACCCGTAAAATGCTGGGTCGCCCGCTGACACTGGCTGAGAAGATTTTGTACGCACACTTGTATGCACCTACTACCACGCCCTACGAAAGAGGCAAATCCTATGTTGAATTTGCGCCGGATCGCGTAGCTATGCAGGATGCAACCGCCCAGATGGCATTGCTCCAGTTTATGACCTGCGGTCGTGATAAAGTTGCGGTTCCCTCCACTGTTCATTGTGATCACCTCATTCAGGCAAAAGTAGGCGCTACAGAAGATCTGGCAACTGCTATTGACACCAATAAAGAAGTTTACGATTTCCTTTCCTCAATTTCTGATAAGTACGGCATTGGTTTCTGGAAACCAGGCGCTGGTATCATTCACCAGGTAGTGCTGGAAAACTACGCGTTTCCGGGTGGTATGATGATCGGTACTGACTCCCACACCCCTAATGCCGGCGGTTTAGGCATGGTGGCAATTGGTGTTGGTGGTGCCGACGCTGTTGACGTAATGGCTGGTTTACCCTGGGAGCTGAAAATGCCGAAACTGATCGGTGTGAAACTGACAGGTAAAATGAGCGGCTGGACTTCTGCCAAAGATATTATCCTGAAAGTAGCAGGTATCCTCACCGTAAAAGGTGGTACCGGCGCTATCGTGGAATACTTCGGCGAAGGTGCGGATAGCTTCAGCGCTACCGGTAAGGCTACTATCTGTAACATGGGTGCTGAAATCGGCGCTACCTGTTCCCTGTTTGCATACGACAGCAAAATGGCCGACTACCTGAAAATCACCGGTCGCGCAGAAGTAGCTGCCCTGGCTGATGAAGTAAGAGATCATCTCCGTCCGGATGCAGATGTATACGCAGATCCTTCCAAATACTACGACCAGGTAATTGAAATCAACCTGGACGAACTGGAACCATATGTAAACGGTCCGTTCACACCGGATCTGGCATGGCCTATCTCCAAATTTGCACAGGCAGTAAAAGAAAACAACTGGCCTGAAAAACTGGAAGTAGCCCTCATCGGTTCCTGCACCAACTCTTCCTACGAAGATATTTCCCGCTCTGCTTCCCTGGCACAACAGGCCATCGACAAGCAACTGGAAATGAAATCTGAATACACCATCACTCCCGGCTCTGAACTGGTACGTTTTACCATTGAAAGAGACGGTTTACTGAATACCTTCGACCAGGTAGGCGGTGTGGTACTGGCAAATGCCTGCGGTCCGTGTATCGGTCAGTGGGCCCGTCATATCGACGACCCTACCCGCAAAAACTCTATCATCACTTCCTTCAACCGTAACTTTGCGAAGAGAAATGATGGTAACGCTTCTACCCACGCATTTGTAGCTTCTCCGGAAATTGTAACAGCACTGGCCATCGCAGGTGATCTTACCTTCAACCCGCTGACCGACAAACTGAAAAACAAAAACGGTGAAGAAGTAATGCTGGACGAACCGGTAGGTTTTGAACTGCCTCCAAAAGGCTTTGCTGTAGAAGATGCCGGTTACCAGGCCCCTGCTGCCGATGGTAGCGGCGTTCAGGTGAAAGTATCCCCTACCTCCGACCGTTTACAACTCCTCGCGCCATTTGCTGCATGGGAAGGCACCGATCTGAAAGGATTGAAACTGCTCATCAAAGCAAAAGGTAAATGTACTACGGATCACATCTCTATGGCTGGTCCATGGCTGAAATACCGCGGTCACCTGGATAACATCTCCAACAACATGCTCATTGGTGCGATCAACGCATTCAACGATAAAAGCGATACCGTTAAAAACTCCATCACCGGCGAATATGGTGCAGTACCTGCTACCATGCGCGACTACAAAGCACACGGCTTCGGTGCAGTAGTAGTAGGGGATGAAAACTACGGTGAAGGCTCCAGCCGCGAACACGCTGCAATGGAACCGCGTCACCTCGGCGTTCGTGCTATCCTGGTGAAATCTTTCGCCCGTATCCACGAAACCAACCTGAAAAAACAAGGTATGCTGGGTCTGACCTTCGCCAACAAAGAAGATTATGACCTGATCCAGGAAGATGATACCATCGACATCCTCGGTCTTACTACCTTCGCTCCCGGTAAACAACTCACCGTTGTGCTTCATCATAAAGATGGCAGCACCAGTGAGTTCCCTGTAAACCACACGTACAACGAACAACAGATCGAGTGGTTTAAAGCAGGTGGCGCACTGAACGTAATCCGTGCAGAAGCTGCGAAAAAAGCTTAATCCAAAGCTTTAACATACAAGGAACGGGCAGAAAGAGTTTCTGCCCGTTTTCTTTTTAAATGACGACCCGAAAAAGAACCCATATGTCTGCATTAAATGTCATCTGGTCTTCCCTTCATCCCAACACAGACGCCACGCTGGTTAACAGCTCCTACACGGCCCTGGTGGATGCGTATCAGTCCCACGGAAGGTACTATCACAACTGGTCGCATATACAGCAGCTGGTAAGCCTGCAACAGGCATATGTGCATCAGCTCACAGATCCGGAAGCCGTACTTTTTGCCATCTTCTTTCATGATATCATTTATAACCCGCTGCAACCCGATAATGAAGAACGCAGTGCTGCTGCCGCGGTAACCCATCTTCATAAAATTAATTACCCGGTGGAAAAAAACACCAAAGTCAGCGATTTCATTATCGCTACCAAAACACATATCAATACTCATCACGATCCGGACCTGGATTACTTCCTCGACTTCGACCTGCAGATCCTCGGCGCCTCCCCGGAAACATACCGGGCCTACGCGCAGCAGATCCGCCAGGAATACCAGGTTTACCCGGACGATGTGTATATCCCCGGACGCAGAAAAGTATTGCAGCATTTCCTGGAAATGCCCGCTATTTACGTAACACCGGCGTTCCGTGAGTTATATGAAACCGCCGCCCGGACAAACATCCAGGCCGAATTGAACACTTTATAATCCAAGGATATGAATCGAATTGTTGTTTATTGTGGCTCCAGTGCCGGACATGATCCCGTTTATATGGAACAGGCCACCCGCCTGGGCGCCGCACTGGCCCAACGCAACCTTACACTGGTGTATGGTGGCGCTAAAGTAGGACTGATGGGCGCTGTGGCTGATGGCGCCTTAAATGCCGGTGGCAAAGCCATTGGTGTACTGCCGCACTTCCTGCAACAGAAAGAACTGGCGCATACCGGCCTCACAGAACTGATCCTGGTAGATACCATGCACGAACGTAAAACAAAGATGAATGAATTGTGCGATGGCGTAATTGCACTGCCCGGAGGCTTCGGCACTATGGAAGAATTATTTGAAATGCTCACCTGGGGACAACTGGGCCTGCATAAAAAACCGGTCGGCCTGCTCAATGTAAATGGTTTCTACGATGCCCTCATAGCCCTGTCGAAAACTATGTCTGAAAAGGGTTTCCTCACGGCAGAGAACCGCGATATGCTGTTATGCAGCAATGATATCAGCGACCTGTTATTACAAATGGAAAGATACCAGCCACCGGCCAGGTCCAAATGGATTTCACCGGCGCAAAGCTAGATCGTCTTTGACCGCCAGAGCGGCTTTTCCAGGGTGAAACGGCGCACCAGGCTCACCCTGAAATTGCCTGTACCAAAAGTTTGATAGGTATGCGGTATGGACATTCCGCTGCGGGTGTTCATGCCTACGTAATGTATCCCTGCAAAATAACGGCTGGAATTATACCCCAGCGAAGCCCGCACAGTATTGCTGAATTGCAGTCCCGCTTTACGGCTCACATCCCCGTTTTCCAGGAACAGGGTGGTGATATTTCCTCCCAGCCCACCTGTGAGCGACAAGGATAAAAAGAAATGCTCTTTCAGCACAAAAGTATAGGCGTATCCTACATTAGCAGCCAATGAATTAATACCGGTTTTATAATAGTGCTCATCCCGCAGAAATGCGGTATCTGCCATGTTGGTAGGAATGAGGGAAGAATCGCCTTTGATACGGGCCAGGAACACTTCCCCACCCACAATCAATGAACCGGCGCTTTTCTTCTGATATTCATTCTGCAGGTTGGGAGCGCGGTAAGAAAAACGTTTGTCGTTGAAGATGTAGCCCACATTCAGGCCAAAGTCGGTATTCCTGATATCAGGCCGCTGCGGATAAGGATTCAGCGCGGTATAGGCTTTGCCGTATACTTTCTCCGGGTTGGCTACATAGTAGCCTTTATAGTATTGGGCGTAGATGTCTACCACAATTTTGCGGAGGTACACATGCGATTGCAGATCGAGGTATTTTGTTTTACCATACCGCTCCGTACTGTTAATAAACGGCAGGTTAAACCCGATGTTAAGTCCTATGAACCGGTAGTTGGCGCCAAATCCTACGTTGAAAGGGGTATTGGGTCTGTAGAGGATATCGGTTTTTGTTTTCCGGTCCATGATATCGTACTTGGTGTACTTACGGGAGCCATACAGCCGGAAAGTGATATCTTCCGTATGATCTTCGATATACGCTGTATCATTTTCTGTTTTCAGCCATTTCAGGAATTTTCCCTGCGCCCTTGCCTGTGCAGTTCCCAGTCCCAATATTACCAGCCATGCTAAAATTCGTAGGTTCATAAGTGTTGTAGGTTGTAAGCAATGTTGATTGATCAGGGAAGCTCTATCACCTCCAGTTGTTGAATATTGCCAGCCTCCAGCTGAAAACGCAGCAGTGTTTTTACCTTATGCCATCCTTGTTGTCCGCATGCTCCCGGGTTCATATGCAACAAATGAAGTGCCGCATCCGGCATTACTTTCAGGATGTGCGAATGCCCGCAGATAAACAGTTTGGCCGGATGCTGTTTCAGCTGTTCCTTCACGCCGGGGGCATATTTCCCCGGATATCCGCCAATATGTGTCATCATCACCTCTACTCCTTCCAGGTTGAAACGGAGGGTTTCGGGATAACGGATACGGATATCTGCCCCGTCGATATTCCCAAAAACAGCCCTGAAAGGCTTGAATTTTTCCAGTTTATCGGCCAGATCCACATTACCGATGTCGCCGGCATGCCAGATTTCATCTACTTCTTCAAAATATTTGAATACCTGTGGATGCAAATAGCTGTGGGTATCCGACATTAGTCCTATCTTTTTCAACGGAGAATTGTATTAATATTTTATATTTTGGTAGTCATATGTTAAAACAAGAAGTCCCTCATATCACCGCCTGTCTGCTTATTTGCTGTCCGGACCGGCCAGGCATAGTAGCCGGTGTATCACAGTTCCTGTACCTGTTGGGTGCAAATATACTGGATGCAAGTCAACACAGTACCGACCCCCGGGAAGGATTATTTTTTATGCGCATGGAATTCCAGCTGGAGCGTCTCGATAAAGCCTCCCTGGAAGCGGCTTTCCAGCAACAGGTAGCTACCCCGCTGCAAATGGAATGGAAAATAGATTACAGCGATCGCCGCAAACGTATGGCTATCATGGTATCGGCGTATGATCATTGTTTGCTGGAATTATTATGGAGATGGAAAAGCGGTGAGCTGGCGGTAGATATCCCGCTCGTGATCTCGAATCACGCTTCCCTGGAAAAAGAATGCACCGCATTAGGCATCCCTTTTCATTACCTCCCGGTAAGCAGCGCCACCAAAGAACTGCAGGAGCGCGCCGCTATCCGGCTGCTGGAAGAACATGGGGTAGATTTCACGGTGCTGGCCAGGTACATGCAAATCCTGTCGCCACAGTTTGTAAGCCATTATCCGCAGCGCATTATCAATATCCATCACTCTTTCCTGCCCGCCTTCGCCGGTGCACGGCCCTACCTCAACGCCTATACGAGAGGCGTAAAACTGATCGGCGCCACCGCCCACTACGTTACCAACGAACTGGATGAAGGCCCGATTATTGAGCAGGATGTGGCCAGGGTAAGCCATAAACATACCGTGGAAGACCTGGTGATGCTGGGACGCGACATTGAACGGCAAGTGCTCACCCGTGCGGTGAAAGCGCATATCGACAACCGCGTGATCCTGCACGGCAACAAAACCATTGTGTTCTGATGGTTTCAGCGTATTTCGTTAACTTTAAGAAGCATGCTACAAACAGCGCTATATCATTATCTCCGTAAGGAATGCGATACGGTAACCGCCGCATATGCCACGCTGCAGGAGGCTCCCGGCGATGCCGATGCCATACATGCCATGCGGGTAGGCGTAAAAAAGCTGAAAGCATTTTTTTCACTGGTAAAACAACTACCGGACTATTCATTCGGATCAGGTAAACATCTGCGCACCGCCAGGCTTATACAGTCGATAGGCGGCGCTTCACGGGATGCGCACCTGCAGGAAAAAAACCTGCGCCGCTATGAAAAAAAGGTGTCCTGGCGCTTTTCAGTTGCGCACCTGCTACTGCAAAACAAAGCCGCTACCGCCAGTGAAATGCTGGCGGCTACTCTGAAGTACTGCTCCCTGAAAAAACTGGACTCACTACCGGAACAATTCAAAGAAGCGATTGCAGATACCGACCCCAAAACCGCTACGGCTGCATTGATCAGCTACCTGGAAGCGCAACATAAAAAAATTACGGTGCCCGCCAGCAGGGCGCATCATACCGTGTGGCATGAGGTCAGGAAAGAGGTAAAAGCATTATACTATCAGCTTAATATACTGGAACAGATACTCCCCGCTGTTTTCACAGAAAACCTTGCCACGCCTACCCGTAAAGCGGGTGAGCTGCTCGGGCAATGGCATGATACCAGCGTATTATTATTGTTTGTAAAGGCAACGGTAGCGCAGCTGAAGAAAGAAAAAGTAACGGTGCCCGTGAATGCGCAACAGCTCATACAGCTGTTGCAAATGGATATGAAAGAACAACTGGCGCAATGCGCCTGGCAGGTAAAGGAACTAAAAGCCGTAGCCGGCTTTTAGCGTATACCCGTTAAAGGTAACGGCTACACGCTAAAACGCCTCTTCCCCGCTATATGCCATTACAATCTCAAAAACCAGGGCTGCGGCCAGTTTCGCAGTACGGTTATCTGTATCCAGTGAAGGATTCAATTCTGCAATATCGGCGCCTGCCACTTTCCCGCTTTCCAGTATTTTGCGGAAACACTGCAGGAACAAACCTCCCGGCATAATACCGTTATAGGCGGTAGCGCTTACTCCCGGTGCAAATGGCGCTGCAAATACATCGAGGCAGGTGGTCAGGTATACTTTATCTACCTGGCTGAGAAAATGCTGGATGGCGGCAAACAGCGTGTCTTTATCCTGTAAATGAAAAGCATCTGCGCTTACATAAGTAGCTTCTTCTTCTCCCGCAATATTAAAAAGCTGGCGGGTATTACCATTCTTCTGGATGCCCAGGGCCAGGTAATGAAAAGGCGTACCGGATTGTTTGGCGTCCTGCGCCAGTTGCCAGAAGCCGGTACCTGAGCTGGCGCCTTCTGCACCGGGAACACGGATATCAAAGTGCGCATCAAAGTTGATATAGCCTACGGATTGCTTTCCGGCAAACCGGCGGATACCACTGGCATGCCCATACGTAATTTCATGACCACCACCCAGTAACAGCGGCAGGTAACCCGCAGTAAGGATTGCGTTCACGGCTTCGCTGAGTACCAGCTGTGCATTTTCCAGCTCGCCATTGGGGCAAAGGATATCCCCTGCATCCAGTAAAATCGTTTGTGTGGAAAAGTGAACCGGGAAGTTGGCAATCACCTTCCGTATGGCCGCTGGTCCTTTTGCAGCACCTGCCCGGCCTTTATTACGGCGCACCCCTTCATCGCAGGCGAAGCCCAGCAAGGCAATACCTTTCTGGCCTGGCTGCAATGCAGGCAAGGGCGACTGTAACAGGTCCGTTACAGTGATCACCTGGTGCCAGCGCAGCAGGTCGGGGTCGGTACCATCAATACGACCGGTCCATGAACCCGCTACAGTGGGCTGATAGCTTTCTTTTGTTATCATACTAAAACTCCTTTCTTCCATACCAGTGCAGGCTTCATCTTGCCCTGGTAATAAAGTATATCACGGTAATCAGCGGTGGGATAGGCCTGCATATCAGCGGTGTAACCTGCCAGCAGCTGGCCTGCATCTTTCAGTTGCAATGCGGGCGCTGCTCTTACGGTCAGCGCGGCCAGCACTTCTGCGGTGGATAACTTTTCCGCGGCGCTCATTACGGCAGCCTGTACCAGCAAATCGCCCATAGGGGCCGATCCCGGGTTCCAGTCGCTCGCAATAGCCACACAGGCGCCTGCATTCAGCAACCTGCGCGCCGGTGCATATAACATCCCCAATCCCAGTGAAGCACCCGGCAAAACTACTGCAACCGTGTCAGAATTAGCGAGTAAAGCAATTTCTTTTTCCGTGCTGGCCTCCAGGTGGTCGGCAGATAACGCCTGCGCATTCACCGCTACTTCAGCGCCACCAGCGCTGAACTGATCCGCATGCACCGTTGCCACAAATCCCTGCTGCATGGCCTGTTGCAGGAAACCGGCAGCAGCCTTTGCAGAAAAAGCAGTTTCTTCTATAAAAATATCTACCCGGTTACTCAATTGCTCCTGCTGTATTACCGGCAACAGTTCCGTTAAAATCCATTGCAGGTAAGCTTCTTCACTGCCGGTATAATCACGCGGTTTCATATGCGCGGCCAAACAGGTGGAGATGAGCGTGGCAGGCGTGTGCATGCCCGCCTGTTGTATGGCGCGCAGCATCTTTAATTCACTTTCCAGGTTCAAACCGTAACCACTTTTTACTTCAATAGTGGTAACACCTTCCTTCAGATGCCTGTTGGCGCGGGCCACCGTATTTTCCGTGAGGGTAACGAGGTCGGCTATACGTGTTTTGGTAACAGAGTCCCATATACCGCCGCCGGCACGGGCTATTTCCAGGTAGCTTTTACCGGCAATGCGCATGGCATAATCGCGGTTACGGGTACCATCGTAACAAATGTGTGTATGACAATCAATAAATCCCGGCAATAAAACCAGCGGCGTATCCTGGAAAGCAATTTCACAATCCGGGTATTTCTGCAACAACGATTTATACCCTGCTATGGCAATGATCTCCCCGTTTTCCACTACTACCCCGCCTTTCTCTATCACGGTTAACTGTTCATCGTGCAGGGCGCCTTTCAGCGACAGGCCCGTCATTGGCAGGATCTGGGCAAAAGGACCGATTAATGTTTTCATGGGCAATGATTGAGCGGTTGGCCGCTGTTATTAAATGCTGATATTAAATTTCTGTCCCCACTCCTGTGCCTTTTCATAACCGGCATCCGCATGACGGAAAATACCCAGCGCCGGATCATTGAAGAGCACACGACGGAGGCAATCGGCTGCACGGTCAGTACCATCCGCCAGTACTACCATACCGGCGTGTTGTGAATACCCCATACCTACGCCGCCGCCATGATGGAAAGAAACCCAGGTAGCGCCGCCGCCGGTGTTGGCCATGAGGTTGAGCAGGGTCCAGTCGCTCACGGCATCGGAGCCATCTTTCATGGATTCTGTTTCCCGGTTGGGGGAAGCCACAGAGCCACAGTCGAGGTGATCACGGCCAATTACAATCGGCGCTTTCACTTTTCCTGTTCTCACCAGCTCATTAAAAATAAGACCTGCCTTCTCGCGTTCGCCCAGGCCCAGCCAGCAGATGCGGGCAGGCAATCCCTGGAACGCCACTTTTTCCTGCGCCTGTTTCAGCCAGTTGATCAGATGCGTGTTTTCCGGGAATGCTTCCATCAGCGCGCGATCGGTGGTATAGATATCTTCCGGATCGCCGGAAAGGGCTACCCAGCGGAAGGGGCCTTTCCCTTCACAGAAAAGCGGACGGATATATGCCGGCGTAAATCCGGGGAAGTTGAAGGCATTGGGCTCTCCGCCTTCCCGCGCAAATTCGCGGATGTTATTACCATAATCAAAAGTAACGGCGCCCTTCTGCTGCAACTGCAACATAAAGCCTACATGACGCGCCATGCTTTTCAGCGACAGCTCCCGGTACTTTGTAGCATCGCTCTTACGCAGTTCCAGTGCGGCCTGCAGCGTGATGCCGTTGGGCACATACCCGTTCAGCGGGTCATGCGCAGAAGTTTGATCAGTGAGAATGTCCGGTATGATATTGTCTTTCAACATCCTTTCCAGCATATCACCGGCATCGCTTACCAACCCGATAGACAGTGCCTCGCCTTTGGCCTGTGCTTCCTTCGCCCATTGGATGGCCTCTTCGTAGGAATAAGTCATACGGTCGATGTAGCGGGTATCCAGTCTTTTCTGAATGCGTGTAGGATCAATGTCGGCGCCAATAAACACGGCACCGGCCATAGTGGCCGCCAGTGGCTGTGCGCCGCCCATACCGCCAATACCCGCTGTTACCAGCAGTTTGCCGGCCAGGCTACCATTGAAATGTTGCCGGCCGCATTCCATAAAGGTTTCATAGGTCCCTTGCAGGATACCCTGTGTACCGATATAGATCCAGCTGCCCGCGGTCATTTGTCCGTACATCATCAGGCCCTTTGAACGCAGTTCGTTGAAATGCTCCCAGGTGGCCCATTTCGGCACCAGGTTGCTGTTGGCCAGCATTACTCTTGGCGCCTGCGGATGCGTGCGTACAATACCAACAGGTTTACCGGATTGTACCAGCAGGGAATGCTCGTCGTCCAGCGTTAATAATATTTCGATAATTTTCTGAAGAGATTCACGGTTACGCGCTGCCTGGCCGATGCCGCCGTACACCACCAGCTCATCGGGGTTTTCGGCTACTTCTGCATCGAGGTTGTTGAGCAGCATACGCAGGGGCGCTTCGGTTTGCCAGGATCTGGCGTGCAGCTGTGCACCACGCGGCGCTTTATAATGCGGGTGAGCTGCATATGTTTTAATAAAGTCCAAACTGGTCATTATAAAGTCCGTTTAAGTTAAGTTGATGATTAGCGGCAGCCTCATTGGCTACACGTACAAGCGACTGATCGGTAACGATGCAATGCAAAGCGGCAATATCGTTGGCGAAGATGCGGTCTTTATCTGCAAAGGTTACATGCTTACGGGTATACTGATGCACGGCTTCCAATACCGGACCTGATTTCAGCGGCCGGCGGAAATCCACTGCCTGCGCGGCATACAGCAGCTCAATAGCGAGGATGTATTCGAGGTTGCCGATCACCTGGTTTAATTTGCGGCCACTGATAGAACCCATGGATACATGGTCTTCCTGACCCAGTGAAGTAGGCACGCTGTCGGCGCTGGCGGGGAAACACAGTGTTTTGTTTTCTGTTACCAGGGCGGCGGTGGTGTATTGTGGTATCATGAAACCGGAGTTAAGCCCGGCATCCTGGATCAGTAATTTTGGTAGCCCATATCTTCCCTCAATCATCATATAACAACGCCTGTCGGAGATGTTACCCAGTTCCGCAGCGGCTACAGTGGCGTAATCCAGGGGCAATGCCAGTGGCTGTCCGTGGAAGTTGCCGCCACTGATGGTATCTTCTGCGCTGAAGATGATGGGGTTATCGGTAACAGCGTTCAGCTCTATAGTAGTAAGTTCCTGCAGGTGCTGCCAGGCGGTGCGGGAGGCGCCATGTACCTGTGGCATACAACGCAGGGAATAAGGGTCCTGTACACGACCGCAGTCCACATGCGACGACATGATCTCCGAGTTATCCAGCAACGCCTTCAAACGGTGCGCTACCAGCTGGTTGCCGGGATACGGGCGGATGGCGTGTAAGCGGGGATCAAAAGGTTTGGCGGTGCCCATCAGTCCTTCGAGTGATAATGCGCCGATGATATCTGCCGCTTCGAGTGCGTTGTGCAGGCGTTGCACGGCTTTAACCGCAAACGACAGGATGAACTGTGTGCCGTTGATGAGCGCCAGTCCTTCCTTAGGGCCCAGCACTACCGGCTGTATCCCTTCCTGCTGCATCATGGAAGCCGTATCTGTTTTCACGCCACGGTACATCACATGCCCCAGCCCGATCAGTGGCAGGAACAGGTGCGATAAAGGCGCGAGGTCGCCGGAAGCGCCCACAGAGCCTTTTTCAGGCACCAATGGCGTTACCTTATGCTCAATATGCCAGATGATCCTTTCGAGGGTGGACAATGCCACGCCTGAGTAACCCTGTGCCAGCGCCTGCACTTTGGTGATAAGCATGATGCGGGCAATTTCTTCCGGGATATTTTCTCCTACGCCTACGCTATGGCTTTGCAGGATATTGTATTGCAGGGCGCGGGTATCTGCTTCCGAAATCTTGGTGTCGCACAGGGGGCCGAAGCCGGTGTTGATCCCATATACTGTGGTATGTTGCGCCACAATGGTTTGTACATAGCCGAAGCTGGTTTGTACACGCGTAATGACTTCCGGTACCAGTATGCCTTTCACCTTGCCGGCGGCAATATCAATAGCGCGGGCAACGGTGAGCTGGTCAATACCGTACTTAAAAATATCACTCATGTCAATAGATTTTTCTGGTGTATGAAGTAGTTATAACTGTTGTCTGATTCTTTCTGACAAAGGTTTTTGCTGTACCGATTGTTCAATCTGGGCGATGGCTGCCAGTATCTGCTGGCTTTGTTTGTTTTCCGTTACCAGTGTTTCCATGGCGGTGGTAATGGCTTCCCATACGGGTTGGATCTGTTGCAGCAGCTCTTCGCCTTTTTTGGAGAAGGCAACCAGTTGCCGGCGGCCATCTTCCTTACACGGCGTTGTTTTCAGGAGTCCTTTCTTTTTCAGGTTGGTCACCATCTGGCTTACGGCGGAGTGGGATATTTCCAGCTGTTCGGCAATATCTATCATGGGTACCGGCTGTTGTTTTGACAAGAGGTAAAACACCGGGAACCAGCTGGCGTCAAAGGGTATGCCTGCCTGTTCGTATACTTTATTTACTTCCATGAGGAAGTATTCGCTCAGCCTGCGCAGGCGGCTGCCAAAAACGAGGTAACCGAGTGATGGATAGAATGACATATGAAAAGGTTGACGTTAATATTATATAAGCGCTTATACAATATTACGAAAGAAATACGAATAATATAGTTGCCGGGCAGGAATTATTATTCACTGTCATCCGCCTGCAACGGTACTATTCGTACTGTTTGTTACTTCTTTACGGTTTGTTTCTTTTTGGTATCAAACCAAAGGGGGGAGCTATCCGTTACATCACCGTTGTAGTTGATAAAAAGCTCTTCTCCTTTCTTGATATCACGACGGGTGATGATACTCATGGTTTCTTCCTTGAAGTCCATTTCATACTCACAGTTGGGATTGTAATCATGGTTGTAGATAGAGCAAAAGCCCAGTGCCACGCAGGAACGGGTTTCTTTTGCGCCCCAGAGAAAAATATAATTATGGAGTCTTGTCTGATCCACAATCTCGGTATCGTCGTAAGTGAGAACGAGCACCGGTGAAGTCTCGATTCTTGTTCCGGCAGGGATTTTTTCTTTGGTATAAACTCCCCGGCCTTTTCCTTTCGACTTATCAATGTACAAATACGGCTTTATCATAGCGCAATTTCAAATAAAAGAAGACGTAAAGTAAAGTTAAAGCAGGAAGTTATCAAAATCATGTTTAAAAAATTTAGGTTTGCCGCCCGGAAAATATTTTTTTTGCCTTTCATTAACCAGTATATATGATCAATTATAATCCAAAGGAGTGGTTTACGTTCATTTTCCGTATTCATAAAGCGGATACGGTAAGGAAGCTGTTCCCCATGTTTATTGGCCTCTCCATCTATTCCGCCATTATAGCCTGGCTGGAACTGGAGGTATGGAAGATGTCTGACAAGAGTGAGTTAAAGAATATAACGCTGATGTATGGCCTGCTGGGCTTTGTGATTTCCCTGTTGCTGGTGTTCCGCACCAACACGGCGTACGACCGCTGGTGGGAAGGCCGCCGGCAATGGGGCGCCCTCGTGAACAGCAGCCGCAACCTGGCCATAAAGATCCAGGCCATGCTGCCGCTGGAGAACAAGGCCGACAGGGAGTTCTTCAAAGTAATGATCCCGAACTTCGCTTACGGCCTGAAAAACCACCTGCGTAAAACTTATGTGCATGACGAGATGGAAGCCATACCAGGACAGGAGCCACTTCATACTGATATCAGTAAACATGTACCTAACCAGCTGTCGCAACTCATCACGACTAAAACGATGGACCTGTACCGCAACGGGCAGCTCACCGGGGATCAGCTCATTGTGCTGAACAACGAACTGCAGTCGTTTGCAGATGTATGCGGCGCCTGCGAACGGATCAAAAACACCCCGATCCCTTTTTCCTACAGCGTATTTATCAAGAAGTTCATATTCTTCTACGTCATGTCCATGCCCTTTGGATACGTGTTCAGTTTGGGTTACCTCATTATCCCCATGATCGTATTCGTATTCTTTGTGCTGGCAAGCCTTGAGCTTATTGCAGAAGAAATTGAAGATCCGTTTGGCAAAGACGCCAACGATTTGCCGCTGGATAGCATTTGCAGCAACATCCGCCTGCACGTATCAGAATTATTATAACGACTGCCCCGGCAGCGTGCTATTTTAACTTAATTTCGCAGATAGAGGCAATTGTATGGAAAATGAAGCTTTACTGGAAAAATTCCAGACACTGACAAAAGAAAGAAACTACCGCGAACTGTCAGTATACCTGGACGACCAGCTGATAACGGATATAGCCGAACTGATTCACGAGGACCCCGAAGATGCCGGAATAATCATCAATCACCTGTCGATCGGCAGAGCGGCAGCGGCTTTCCGTATCCTGGACTTTCCTTTACAGGAAGATGTAATACGCACTTTATCGCCCGCGAAAATAGCAGAGCTCATGAATGAGCTGCCGGCGGATGACCGTACCGCCTTCCTGGAAGAGCTTCCCAGCGAAGCGGTAAAAGAACTGATCAAACTGCTCGACCCCGAAGAACGGCGCATTACCCTCTCCCTCCTCGGCTACAAGGAGAACAGTGTGGGCCGTATCATGACGCCCGACTACATTGCCGTCAGGGAAGAATGGACCGTGAAGGAAGTACTGGACTATATCCGGGAACATGGCAAAGACAGTGAAACCATCGACGTTATTTATGTAATCGATGAAAAAGGCCAGCTGCTGGATGACTTCCGGATCCGCGAGTTCCTGCTCGTATCGCCCGAAACGGTAGTGCATACCCTCATGGACGACCGCTTTGTATCGCTCCACGCCAACGATAACCAGGAAGAGGCCATCCAGGTTTTCCGGATGGAAAACAGGGTAGCCTTACCCGTGGTAGACGACCAGGGTGTTCTGCTGGGCATTGTGACCATCGATGATATGTTATGGATCGCCAATGAAGAACATACAGAGGATATCCAGAAGATTGGTGGTACCGAAGCCCTGGACGAGCCCTATCTCGATATGCCCCTGCTCAAACTGGTAAAAAAACGGGTAGGCTGGCTGGTAGTATTGTTTATCGGTGAAATGCTCACCGCTACCGCAATGGGATTTTTTGAAGATGAGATTGCAAAGGCCGTAGTACTGGCGCTGTTTGTACCACTCATCATTTCCAGTGGTGGTAACAGCGGCTCACAGGCATCTACGCTTATCATACAGGCAATGGCCCTGGGTGAAATCAGTGTGGGCGACTGGTGGCGTGTAATGCGCCGCGAAATCCTTTCCGGCCTGCTGCTGGGTGGCGCGCTGGGCGCCATCGGCTTCCTGCGTATTTTACTCTGGAACACGTTGTTTAATACTTATGGCGCACACACCGTGCTGATAGGCGCTACTGTAGGCATTTCCCTCGTAGGCGTGGTATTGTGGGGCACCCTCTCCGGTTCTATGCTGCCACTGGTACTGAAGAAGTGCGGCGCCGATCCGGCCACGTCTTCCGCGCCTTTTGTGGCTACCCTCGTGGATGTAACCGGATTGCTGATCTACTTCACCGTAGCGTATACACTCATGAAAGGCATCCTGCTCTAATACACAACGATAGCGGGGGAAAGCCTTTTCCTCCGCTAATAACAAATCTCTTTAAGCTCCGTTCCTTCCCTTGTTTTCCGCACTATAAACAACCGGTCGTATTCGTTCTCCCCGATAGAATCTGTATGTGCCTTAGCTTTCAGGCTATGCAAAATAGGGATTACGGTATTGGAATGCCCGATCACAAGCAAACGCTTTCCCCAGTCGCCATGCCGGGTAACCTGGTAAATAAAGGATTCCCCGCTGGTATCTGCCGCATAAAAACAGGTATCTATGCGCAGGTGCATACGCAAACTATCGGCGGTGGCCACCGTTCTTTTATAAGGTGTAAAGTAAATTTTATTCAGGCCGGAATCCTTTAGCAGCCGGTATAAAGCCCCTGCCCTTTCCTGGCCGGCAACGGTCAAAGTAGAATCCGGCCCCGGGTTTCTTTCTGCATGCCTGATCACGTAAAAGGTGCCTGTTAAAAAAGTAGTGTCTTCAGATACCGGTACCGGTTGCCGGACGGGATGTTTAGGCTTACAAGCCATAAAGAACAGGAGGGAAAGAAGTATTGGTAATATGCGCATAGTGCGGATTTAAGGCAGATGACCGCGTTACGTCCATCCAAAACTTACGGCAATTTATGATTAAACCATTACATTTATTCCCCAACAAAATAATGAACCGCTATGAGAAAATGGGTTATACCCGCCATTATTTTTTTATCAGCCAATCGCATCAGTGCCCAACAGGCAGTGCCGCTCACGGTAGAAAAGATCATGCGCGATCCCAAATGGATAGGAACTTCTCCTGATAACGTTTTCTGGGGCACCGACAACCAGACCGTTTATTTCAGCTGGAACCCCGACAAACAACTAAGCGACTCCCTTTACTATGCCGGCGTTAAAAACAATACGCCCCGTATTACTGCTGCCGGAGAACGTTCGCTTATCAACGCCAAAGCCGGCGGTACCTGGAATACGGATAAATCGTTACTTGCTTATTCCTATGAAGGTGATATTTATTTACTGGAGATAAAAAACGGGAAAACCACCCGCATCACCAATACCAAAGCCGTTGAGTTTAACCCGGTTTTCAGTTTCGGTGGTAAACAGGTGGTGTTTCAGCAAAACCGCGACCTGTACGGATGGGACAAAGCCTCCGGTTTAATCAGTCAGCTTACCAGCTTTGAAGCAGGCAGCAAGCCCGCCGAAAAAGACGAAAGTAAAACCGGTAACGCAGAAGAAAAGTTCCTCAAAGCACAGCAACTGGAACTGTTACAGGTAATCCGTGATAAAAAAACAAAGAAAGACGCCGCCGAGGCATTCGATAAAGCTTACGAGCCCAAACCATTACGATCCCTGTACCTGCAAAACAAAAGATTAAGGGAGCTGCAAATCAGTCCCAACGGGCGTTTCGTTACCTATAGCCTCTTCACAGCGCCTACCGATGCCCGCAACACCATCGTTCCTGAATTTGTAACCGCCACCGGTTTCACTACTGATATTGCCGCCCGCGACAAAGTAGGCGCCCCGCAAGGCAGCTTCGAAAGCTTTATCTACGACCGGGAACGTGATACGGTGTTACCTATTAAAACTACTGATCTCACCGGCATCAAAGACCAACCCGATTACGTAAAAGACTACACGAAAAAAGACACGCCCAAAGTAAGGGAAGTAATCGTGAACGGTCCGTACTGGTCGGAGCAAGGCACACACGCCATTGCCGACATCCGTTCACAGGATAACAAAGACCGCTGGATTGTACTGCTCAACACCGAAAACGGTACCGTGAAAACACTGAACCGCCAGCGCGACGAAGCCTGGATAGGCGGCCCCGGCATCGGCTGGAGCATGGGTGGCAGCAACATCGGCTGGATAGATGAAAACACGTGCTGGTTCCAGTCGGAAGCCACCGGTTATTCACATCTGTATACCGCCAATGTAAACGATGGCAGCATCAAACCACTCACCAGTGGCAACTATGAAGTACAGGAAGCACAACTATCTCCCGATAAAAAATATTTTTACATCACCACCAATGAAGTACACCCCGGTGAAAAGCAATTTTATCGTATAGCCGTTTCCGGTGGTAAGGCCGAGCGGATCACGACTCTCCCCGGTGCCAATGAAGTAACCGTTTCTCCCGATGGCAAATGGATTGCGTTCCGTTATTCCTATTCCAACAAGCCGTGGGAATTGTATGTGCAGCCCAACACACCGGGCGCAAAAGCAGTACAGGTAACGAACCTGGCGCAGTCTGATGAATTTAAATCGTACAACTGGCGCGATCCGCAAGTGATTACTTTTACCGCGCGTGACAATCAGCCGGTATATGCCCGCTTATACACACCCGATCCTGCAAAAAACAACGGCGCAGCGGTGATCTTTGTGCATGGCGCCGGCTACCTGCAAAATGCACATAAGTGGTGGAGTTCCTATTTCAGGGAATACATGTTCCACAACCTGCTCACCGATAAAGGATATACTGTACTGGACATGGATTACCGTGGCAGCGCCGGCTATGGCCGCAACTGGCGTACAGGCATTTACCGTTACATGGGCGGCAAGGATCTGGATGATGAAGTAGACGGCGCAAAATATCTGGCAGAAAAATTGCAGGTGGACGCCCGTCGTATTGGTATATACGGAGGCAGCTATGGCGGCTTTATGACGCTGATGGCCTTGTTCACCCAGCCAGATGTGTTTGCATCCGGCGCTGCGCTGAGGTCTGTAACGGACTGGGCGCATTACAATCATGGCTACACCAGCAATATATTGAATGAACCATTCACTGACAGTATTGCTTACCGCAGGTCTTCCCCTATCTATTTTGCAGATGGACTGAAAGGCAAACTGCTGATGTGTCATGGCATGGTTGATACCAATGTGCATTTCCAGGATATTGTGCGGCTGTCGCAGCGACTGATTGAATTAGGGAAGAATAACTGGGAGCTGGCTGTGTATCCCGTGGAAGATCATGGATTTACTACGCCCAGCAGCTGGACAGATGAATATAAAAGAATACTTTTGCTCTTCGAGAGTACGCTCTTGAAGAGATGATTGCATTTTAAATTTTTTTATTTAGTTCCGTCATAATAAAAAAATTATAAAAAGGGGATACAGTGAATGATGCAGGCTAATGTTAAGGAATCTTAATATTCGCCAGGATCGTTCCCGTATTCCCTTTTTCATTTTACATTAGGACCATTGTAGAATGCATGCTGACCATATCTTTACTTAAACAATATTCACATTTTCTGATGTGATTTTAACATTTAATGCGATATTGCAATGATAAAACCTAGCACAAATCCAAAAACCTTATGTGTGGAATCGTAGCTTATATCGGGCAGAGAGAAGCCTACCCGGTAGTATTAAAAGGCCTCAAAAGACTGGAATACCGCGGATACGACAGCGCGGGTGTAGCCCTGATCAATAACGGGTTACAGGTATACAAGAAAAAAGACAAAGTAGCCGCCCTCGAAGCATTCGTAGAGGGAAAAGACCTGCGGAGTCATATTGCCATCGGGCATACCCGTTGGGCTACCCACGGTGAACCCTGCGACCGCAATGCGCACCCGCATTTATCCGGCGATGGTAAACTGGCCATGATCCACAATGGCATCATTGAAAACTATGTACAGCTGAAACAGGAGCTCGTCAACCAGGGCCATGTTTTTCATAGTGATACCGATACAGAAGTACTCCTTCACTTCATTGAGGAAATCAAAAAACAAAACCAGTGTTCACTGGAAGAAGCCCTGCGCATTGCTTTAAAAAGAGTAGTAGGCGCTTATGTGATTGTACTCATTGATGAAGAAAATCCGGATACCCTCATTGCCGCCCGTAAGGGAAGCCCGCTGGTAATAGGCGTTGGCAAGGGCGAACACTTCCTGGCTTCTGATGCCTCTCCGATCATTGAATACACAAAAGAAGTAGTGTATGTAAATGATTATGAAATTGCCATCATCAAAGCAGATGAACTGATCCTGAAAAACATTTCCAACGAAAGGCAAACGCCTTACATTCAGAAGCTGGATATTGAACTGGCCGCCATCGAAAAAGGAGGCTATGATCACTTCATGCTGAAGGAAATCTTTGAACAGCCGCAAACTATCTTTGATAGCTTACGTGGCCGTTTAGATGCGAAAAAAGGTACGCTCACCATGGGCGGTATGCGCGAATATGCCGATGTACTCAGCAATGCCAAACGCATCATCATCGTAGCCTGCGGAACCTCCTGGCACGCCGGCCTGGTAGCCGAATACATGATTGAAGAGTTATGCCGCATCCCGGTGGAAGTGGAATACGCTTCCGAGTTCCGTTACCGCAACCCGGTAGTGGGCCCCGGCGATGTAATCATTGCCGTATCACAATCCGGTGAAACGGCTGATACCCTGGTAGCCATTGAAAGCGCCAAAGAAAAAGGCGCCATCATCCTCGGCGTTTGTAACGTGGTAGGTTCTTCTATTGCACGCTTGTCTCACGCCGGCGCCTATACGCACGCAGGTCCGGAAATTGGCGTAGCCAGCACCAAAGCGTTTACTGCCCAGCTGGCAGTGCTTTGCCTGGTAGGCTTAAAACTGGCTGCCGATAAAGGCACCATCACTCCGCAAAGGTTCCAGCACCTGCTCGATGAACTGGAACAGGTTCCTGAAAAAGTAGCAACGGCCCTGAAACTGGATGACCAGATCAAACGGGTTGCCGCCAAATATAAAGATGCACGTGATTTCCTCTACCTGGGCCGCGGATACAACTTCCCCGTTGCCCTGGAAGGAGCGCTCAAACTGAAAGAAATTTCCTACATCCACGCGGAAGGTTATCCTGCTGCGGAAATGAAACATGGCCCCATTGCACTGGTAGACGAAAACCTGCCGGTAGTAATTGTAGCCACCAAAGACAGCTACTACGAAAAAGTAGTGTCTAACATTCAGGAAATTAAAGCCCGTAAAGGTAAAGTGATCGCAGTAGTAACAGAAGGCGACAACACCATTCCCCCAATGGCGGATGATGTGATTTTTGTGCCTGCGGCAGATGAAATGGTTGCACCCATCATCTCTGTAGTACCGTTACAACTGCTCGCTTATCATATAGGCGTGCTCAAAGGTCTGGACGTTGACAAACCCCGGAACCTGGCGAAATCAGTTACAGTAGAATAAAGACAATGGAGATACTCATCTGGTTATTTTATTAGCTGCACGCATAATAAAATAACCAGATAGTCATTTCTCCTCAAATGATGTATCCTCATGAATAAGATCCAAAAAAGACCCCTCTCCGATCTGGGGTACAATTTCATTGAAACCACGTTACCGAAAGGCAAAGACGAATATTACCTCCGCAATGAGCAATGGAGCAGGCAGGACCAATACAGGAAATTAACCGCACACGAAATAGAATCGCTGGTACGCAATGATAACACCTCCGACGACTGGAATATTATTTTTGTTTCCAACGAATTTGATCCGCAACTGGTACAACACTGTCACTTTTTCGGGATGGTACGTATCGGTAAACTGGAACCCTATTACCTGGAGTTCCATAACCTGCGGATGCCGGTAGGATTGTACAACAGTACCATCTGCGCCTGCGATTTCGGCGACAATGTAGTGGTACACAACGTAAATTATTTATCGCATTATATCCTCGGCAACGAAGTGATTGTAGCCAACGTAAACGAAATGGCTACTACCGACTATGCTAAATTTGGAAATGGTATCCTGAAAGAAGGAGAAAGCGAAAGTGGCCGCATCTGGATGGAACTGTGCAACGAAAACGGTGGCAGAAGTGTGATGCCCTTTGATGGCATGCTCCCCGGAGATGCTTACCTGTGGACACGCTACCGCGATGATGAACAACTGCAACAGCAATTCAAGTCCTTCACAGAAAAACAGTTTGATAAAAGGCGCGGCTACTACGGTATGGTAGGTGATCGTACAGTAATTAAAAACTGTAAGATGATCAAAGATGTGACCATTGGTACCGACGCATACCTGAAAGGCGCCAACAAACTGAAAAACCTTACCATCAACAGCAACAGCGAAGCTTCTTCACAAATAGGAGAAGGCTGTGAAATGGTAAATGGCGTGATCGGCTACGGCTGCCGCGTATTCTACGGCGTGAAGGCGGTTCGTTTTGTAATGGCCTCCCACTCCCAGCTGAAATATGGCGCCCGGCTCATCAACTCCTATCTCGGTAACAACGCCACCATCTCCTGCTGCGAAGTACTGAACTCCCTCATCTTCCCGGCACATGAACAACACCACAACAACTCGTTCCTGTGTGCGGCGCTGATCATGGGTCAGAGCAATATGGCGGCAGGCGCCACTATCGGCTCCAATCACAACTCACGCGGCGCCGATGGTGAAATCATTGCCGGCAGAGGATTCTGGCCGGGCCTGTGCGTAAGCCTGAAACATAACTCCCGCTTCGCCAGCTTCACACTTATCTCCAAAGGCAATTATATGTCGGAGCTGAATATCTCCATCCCATTCAGCCTGGTGGTAAATGATGAACACGAAAACCGCCTGAAGATAATGCCCGGCTACTGGTTCCTGTACAATATGTACGCCATCGCCAGGAACTCCTGGAAATACGTTGACCGCGATAAACGCACCGACAAACAACAACTCATTGAATACGACTACCTGGCGCCCGATTCAGTAGAAGAAATATTCCAGGCACTCGCCATCATGGAAACTGCTACCGGGAAAGCATGGTACGCCCTCCCGGAAAATGCACCGAAGAAAGAACTAACGGAAAAGGACATACGTAAAAAGGGAAAGGACCTGTTAAATAATAACCCGGAAGAAGTAGCAAAGCTCACCATTCTCTCCAAAGGATTTGAAAACAGCTCCCGTGAAGTAGAACTCCTGAAAGTACACCGGGCCTATCCCCTGTTCATTGAAATGGTGGTATTATACGCTGTGAAAAATATCCTGGCAGCAGACAAACCGTCTTTCCTTGCTTTACAGGCGGCGGTAAAAACCGCCAAACGTGGCGACTGGCAGAACATCGGCGGACAACTGATGAAAGCAGAAACAGTAGCTACGCTCAAAACAAAAATCCGGAAAAACAAAATCAGCAGCTGGCCGCAACTGCATACTGCCTATGAAGAAATAGGCAACGAATATGCAGCCGACAAATTACAACATGCCGTAGCCTGCTTGCTGGAAATAAAAGACAGCTCCCTGAAAAACATGACCACCGCCGATCTCGCACAATGGATGAATGATTCTGTTGTAACGATGGAGTGGATCACCGCACAAATTAAACGCTCCAGGGAAAAAGATTACAAAAATCCATTCCGCCAGCTGGCCTATGAAAGCGAAAAAGAAATGAACGCAGTAATAGGTAGCCTGGAAGATAATAGTTTCATTAAACAAACTGCTGAAGACCTGGAAAAGTATAAATTGCAGGTAAATAAAACCATCAGCGAATGGGAGCTATAGAAAAAGTAAGATGCCACTGGTCTAACAAAGACAAGCTTTACCAGGACTATCACGACAAAGAATGGGGTACGCCCTCTCATGAGGATAAACATCTCTTTGAAATGTTATGCCTGGAAGGCGCGCAGGCTGGTCTTAGCTGGTATACCGTACTTACCAAAAGAGAGAACTACCGCAAAGCCTTTGATAACTGGGACGCTAAAAAAATAGCGAAATACGATGAAGAAAAGGTGGAGGAACTGATGCAGAATGAAGGCATCATCCGTAACCGTCTTAAAATAAAATCCGTAATCGGGAATGCAAAGGCATACCTCGCGGTTCAAAAAGAATTTGGCAGTTTTGACAAATACATCTGGTCATTTGTGAACCACAAACCGATCGTTAACCATTACCGCAGCGGTATGGCGGGCGTTCCTGCCAAAACAGCCATCTCGGATGCCATGAGCAAGGATCTGCTGAAGCGGGGATTTAAATTTGTAGGTTCCACTATCTGCTACGCCTATATGCAGGCTACCGGTATGGTGGATGATCATATGGAAGATTGCTGGAAAAAGTGATCGCCTTCGGCGATGGTAAATTGTCTTGGAGCAGGATTACGCAGATTATACTGATTTATTGGATTTGATCATATTTGATTTTAAATGATTAAGGGAGATAAAAGCGAATATTCGCCTATATCTCCCTTAATCATTTATAAAAATCCCAAAAATTAAATCAAAAAAATCAGTATAATCTGCGTAATCCTGCTCCAAGACAATTTACCATCGCCGAAGGCGATCCTACTCGATCCGTACCTCGCTAAGCGAAGCATTACCGAGGAAGGAGTAATCCGTAAGCGTATTCAGAAAGAAATACAGCTGCCGCTTTTCCTGGTCCGATAACCGGATGCCCTGTTTCACCAATGGGTCGGTGGTGGGAGTTACCTTCACACCGTGGTCGTAGAAGTCAAAAACCTGGAAAATATCGAAGAAACGCCCATCGTGCATATAAGGGGCGCTTTTGAGAATATTACGCAGGGAAGGCACCTTAAAACGAAGATTATCATCTGTGCTCCCGGTGATCTTCATTCTGCCCACATCATTCAATGCCGCTAAATATGGCAAGCCATTACTGCGGTAGGTAAGATCCGTGAACAACGGCTCCTTATGACAGGCCGCACACTTCTCCTGGAAAACGGTGTACCCTGCGTTCTCTTCAGCAGTGAAAGCAACACCGGGTAATTTAAGCATTACGCTGTCGTATTTGGAACCGGCAGATACCATCGTGGCAACAAACTGCGTGAATGCTTTGAACATGCGCTCACTGGTGATTTCCTCCGTACCAAAAGCCGCTTTGAACATCGCCCTGTATTTGGGATCTGTCTGCATTTTCTGCATCAGCTCTTTCAGGTCTACCGCCATTTCGTTGTGGTCTGTTAACGGGGTGAATGCCTGTATTTCAAGATGATTCACGCCACCATCCCACATAAACGCCTTTTGCCAGATCATATTGAACAACACCGGTACCGAGCGGATGCCCTGCTGACCAGCCACACCATGCGCCAATGCGTGATCAAAATGGCCGAAAGCCGCAAACTGCTGGTGACAAAACCCACAGGACACCGTGCTGTCCTGCGACAGGCGGTAATCATAAAACATAAACCGGCCCAATGCCACGCCCGGCTTGGTGAGCGGGTTACGGGTAAAGTCATATACCGGCCGCGGGAAATGCGCAGGCAGCTGCAATAAAAAGGGCTCCGGCCCTTTTACCGCGCGCTTCTTTGTACCTGCCTGTACCAACACCAGCAACAGGGAAAACGCCCCAACGATATATATCACTCTATGATTCACGCAGCGATTAATTAGAGATGCCTGTTATGTTAAACATATGCTGATAGTTACCGGCTACCTGTCTTGCTTTTACACCCGGCGCCATAATCACGGTTATCTTTTTAAAACTAACGGTATCGGGTAAAAACCACTTTTCCACATCGGCAGTAACATTAATACGGGGTTGCTTATCTGCCGAAACTGTCAGCGGCTGCGGAAGCGGCAGGGTCACATATTTCAGCACACCGTCTTTCGATTTATAGCCACCGCAATGAAACAGGAACTCCTGCATAGGCGTGTTCACCGCTGTGGAGTGGCCTTCTATCTGCGCCATAATATACCCGCTGTTCCAGGTCCAGAACATACCGGATTCCACCGCCAGCGCGCCGGTTTGCACCCCACTCACATTACGGATACTATCTACCCCGATCAGGAAACGGATACTTTTATATTCGCCGGCAGGAATACTATCCAGCCGGATATTTTTTGAACTGTCTATCGCATCATCTACCAGGAAATAAGCAGGCGGCAAAGTAACAACGCTGCCATTGGCAGCCTCCAGTGAAAAGTTGCTGAGGAAATAACGGAAACGGCTGACCGTAAAAGCTTCTCCGGAAGCATTGGTGTAGGTAACCTGTTTCCTTACCAGCGGCTGCTGCCCCATAACGTGGGTGAACGACAATTGCAGGGAAGGTACAGGCCCGGGATCAGCAGGCATCCCGGCAAACAACGTGGTTACAACCAGGAACCAGCAAGCATAGGAAACAAAAATCCGCAAAATCATGGTATCCTCTTTTGTTAAAGAAAGTTACAATGATTTTGCGGATTAAATATTAAAAAGAAATCAGCTGACTAAACTCTTTTATATCCTTTCCAGCCGTACAAAAACACCACTACAAAGCAGAAAGTAGGAATGCCGTAAGAAATGGCCAGCGACTGCCATTCCGTTACAATACCCATCAGGTAAGGAACAGAAGCTCCACCTACGATAGACATTACCTGGAAAGAAGCGCCGCGTTTGGTATGTACACCCAGGTCTTTTACGCCCAATGCAAAAATGGTTGGGAACATGATAGACATGAAGAAGAAAATAGCAATAAGCGCATACACAGCAGGAGCCCCGTCACCAGTCATTACAAAAGCGCTTAACGCCACATTGATAAGCGCATAAATCGCCAGTAATTTATTGGGAGCTATTTTACGCATTAGCGCAGTACCCACAAATCGGCCGCCCATGAACAATCCCAGCCCTACAGACAACAGGTAAGAAGCATTTTCAGTAGTAATACCATGCCAGTAGGCTGTTACATAATTGATAAACAACGCGCCCACACCAACCTGCGCAGCCACATAAAAGAACTGCGCTATTACTCCCAGCACAAAATGACGGTGAGCAGAAAGCGGGCGGGTATCTGCCATCACCTGTTCTCCTTCCTGTTCGTCCTCTTTAATTTCAGGTAATGGTGTTCTGTAGAAGAACCCTGCTATCAGCAACACTACTATGCCTATTACAATGTAAGTGAGCTTTACAGTAGTAAGATCTCCGGTGCCGCTGCCAAAGAACAGTTTACCGCCAATAATAGGCCCGAGGAAAGATCCCAGTCCGTTAAAGCACTGTGATAAATTTAATCGTTGCTCAGAAGTAGCCGGATCTCCCAACACCGTTACATATGGATTGGCAGCCGTTTCCAGGCAGGCCAGTCCGCAGGCGAGGATAAATAATGCCAGCAGGAAGAAATCAAAACTCAGCGCACCGGCTGCCGGGAAAAACAGGAAAGCACCCGTAGCATACAGCAGCAGGCCCAGGATAATTCCTTTCTTGTAACCGAATTTATTCATGAACATACCTGCCGGTAATGCCATGAGGAAATAAGCGCCGAAATAAGCGCCCTGTAATAAAGTAGAACGTTTGGTAGTGATGCTCAATACTTCCTGGAAATGTTTGTTCAACACGTCCAGCAGTCCGTATGCCAGTCCCCATAAGAAGAACAGGCTGGTAACCAGGATCAGCGGGAACAGGTAGTTGCCAGGCTTTGCGCCTGTATCTTTACTGGTGGTATAGGTGGAATTACTTACTGCGCCTCCGGCCATAACGAAGAATTTAATGTTTCAGGTGATTGAATATTGGTAACGGTATTGGCTCTTTATCCTTAGCTGATGGATCTGTCGAGATGAGTGTAACCACCATCTACGTATACGATTTGTCCGGTTGTATGAGAAGAACGTGGTGACAGCAGGAATACGGTGCTGTTGGCAATTTCTGTTGACGTGGTCATTCTTTTTTCGAATGGAATGTTAGCGGTGATAGCCGCCAGTTTTTCTTTTGGATTGGGTAACGAATTAATCCAGGTTTCATACAGCGGCGTCCATACTTCAGCAGGAATAACCGTATTTACACGGATGGAATAAGGCAGCAATTCCACCGCCCATTCGCGGGTAAGCGCATTGATAGCGCCTTTGGAGGCCGCATAACCACTGGTGTTGCCCTGGCCGGTATCGGCTACTTTAGATCCGATGTTCACAATATTCCCTTTGGTGGCCTTCAGGTACGGCAATGCAAAATGCGCCAGGTTGTAGTAGTGCGATAAGTTATTCTGCAACGACTGCATAAACCGCTCCGGGCTGCCATTTTCCAGTCCTACGCCATCATTGGCGCCGGCATTGTTTACCAGGCCATCTATTTTACCATACTTTGCTATTGTTTCAGAGATCACTTTTTTACAATCTTCCACTTTACCCAGTTCTGCAGTAACGGCCATCGCTTTACCGCCCACTGCGACAATTTCGTTCACTGTTTTTTCATTATCAGCAGTACTCCGGCCGGCAATCACAGCGATGCCGCCTTCAGCTGTTATCAGCTTTGCAATAGCTTCCCCGATTCCTTTTGCACCACCGGTAACGATAATCACTTTCTCCTGTAATCCTAAATCCATAGTATGTATGATATTATTTTTTATAGATGATAAAATGAGCGGGCATTCCCTCCCATTATCTGTTCTTGTTCACTTGTTGATAAGGTGCTGATGAAATCGGTAACGATTCCCTTCACTTCATGGTACCTGGCGGCTACGAGGCATACGGGCCAGTCGGAACCATACACCAGCCTGTTGGCGCCAAAGGCATCCAGCGTTACTTCCAGGAAAGGCCGGAAGTGCGCCGGTTCCCACTGCTGCCAGTCGGCTTCCGTAACCATGCCGCTCAGTTTACAATATACATTCGGCGACTGTGCAATGCGGCGCATATGTGCTGCCCATGCGTCCAGTTCACCGGCTTTGATATCGGGCTTGGCCAGGTGATCAATGATCAGCGGCTGCTCCGGGAACTGCCGTACAAATTCTTCTACCGCAGGTAACTGTTTCGGATATACGAGAATATCATAGGTGAATTGATGTTTCGCCAGCGCTTTGATACCGCGGCAGAAATGTTCACCGAGAATAAACCGGTTATCCGGTTCCCCCTGTACAATATGCCGGAAGCCTTTCAGCTTCGGATGCGTGGCATATTGCGCCAGTTGTTCATCGATATTTTCAGCGCGGAGGTCTGTCCAGCCCACCACACCTTTAATAAAATCATGCTTATCTGCCAGCGCCAGTAAAAAGGCGGTTTCATCTGCCGACTGATCTGCCTGTACCGCTACACAGCCATGAACACCGTTTTCGGCCAGCACCGGGGCCAGGTCTTCCGGGTAAAAATCACGACGGATTGCTTCCATCGATTCATCGATCCATGCGTCGCGGACAGGATCGTATTGCCAGAAATGCTGATGTGCGTCAATAACCATGTAAATATTTTTTGCATACCGGGCGCCGGAACTTCCGTTGCCCGGTATACTTTACAATGCAAAAATCTGGTCCATAATAATCCACTTCTCTCCTTCCTTTGCTACCGGCAATGCCTGCTGGTATTTCCACATAAGCTGTTCCCATACCTTTACGGCGGGGTTGGCAGCGTCCATCGCATCTTTACGTTCAAAGGAAAAAGTATCATCCACTTCCATGATCATAAACAGGCGGTTACCGGCACGGTAAATATCCATTACGGTAATGCCTGCGTCTGTGATACTCTTCTTTATTTCAGCGGATACGTTGCGGTGATACCCCTCATATTCGCTGATCAACTGCGGATCATCTACCAGATCCAGCGCCAGACAATATCTTTTCATAATTACTATTTATACGCTACAGCAGTTTGTTTGGAAGTACCCAAACCATCAATGCCCAGTTCAATCACATCGCCTGCTTTGAGGTATACCTGCGGGTTCATGCCCAGGCCCACACCAGCCGGTGTACCGGTAGAAATCACATCTCCCGGAAGCAGGGTCATAAACTGGCTCAGGTAAGCCACTACATAGGCTACATTGAATATGAAATTGGAGGTGTTGCCATCCTGCATTTTCTGACCGTTAACGGTGAGCCATAAACGAAGATTATTCACATCGGCAATTTCATCTTTGGTGGCCAGCCACGGACCTAATGGGGCAAACGTATCACAGCTCTTTCCTTTTACCCACTGTCCGCCTCTTTCAATCTGGAAAGCTCTTTCGCTGTAGTCGTTATGCAGGCAGTAACCGGCTACATAGTCCAAAGCGTCTTTTTCTTCCACATAACTGGCTTTTTTGCCAATCACCACTGCCAGTTCCACTTCCCAGTCGGTTTTCTGACTGTTGCGCGGAATCACCAGGTCGTCGTTTGGACCTACCAGTGCACTGGTACTTTTAAAGAACACGATAGGTTCTGCAGGAATGGCTGCATTGGTTTCCCGCGCGTGATCTGCGTAGTTAAGACCGATGCAGATAATTTTGGAAGGACGAAGGATAGGCGAGCCCAAACGTGTGCCGGCAGGTACCTGTGGACACTCCGCTGCATGCGCTCCATACCATTCGGATAAGCGCGCCAGCCCGTTGGTTTCAAAGAATTTCTCTCCAAAATCTTCACCAAATGCACTCACGTCAAACATTCCCGCTGCGGTTGCAACACCCGGTTTTTCTTCTCCCGGTAAACCAAACCTGATCAGTTTCATATCGATATTATTTATTTATTAGTCTTACTTAATTTCTTTCAGTGTTTTAATCTGTAACCTTCCGTTTTCCACATGCAGGTCAATCACCGGTTCTGCTTTACCATCTTTTACAAAAGAGAAATACACATGATCATCCTGTCCTGTTGGCTGGATCACGCCTTTACTGCCACTGGGCACAGGCATGTACATGCTTTTACGAAGACCGCCAAATTCCACATACAGCTCCAGGCTGTCGGGCGAAGCATCCGGCTTGATCTCTGCGATAAAATCTGCCAGGATATTACCCGACTGGATGCTCTTTTTATATTGCTGCAACAATTCGCCTCCGGCGGTTACCTTACCAAGACCCATCGTACCTTCCATATACGCCCAGATAGGCTCAGGCGGCGTGGCAGCCCATAATATTTTAACGTCTTTTTTACTGTCTACAAAAGCATGGTAATAACGTGGCTGATGATTCGCTTTCATAACGCCGATATAACAGCTGTTGGGTTCATTCCACAACACTTTATAAAGGTCTGATTCCGGCACGCCTTTCAGGATCGCCTGTTCAAAAGTTTTTTCCTTTGTGCCTTCTTTCAGCTGAACTTTAATCGTGATCAGCGAAGTATCTTTTTCCTTATCAGAAAAAGTAACAGACACAGTGCCATCCGGTGTGGCCGGCTTTACCACCGATGCGGAATCCCCGGTGGCGGCGCCTTTGTTATTACCGGAATTACAGGCAGATAATACGGCTATTGCTATTGCCAGCCCTATTCGAAAATGTTGCATGATATAACTAAAAATTAATGAATGAATAACTTGAAAGATACGGGTAATCGTCCGCACTTTAAAACACGCATCACATTAATTATTAATTATTAAGTCTGATAAAACCGCCATCAATCGGGTAGTCGGTTCCGGTAATAAAGCCTGCTTCGTCGGAACACAGGAATAACGCCAGGTTGCCTACTTCCACCGGCTTGGCCATGCGGCCGATCGGTTGGGTTTTACTCAGTTTCTCAAACATTTCCGCTTCCCTGCCCGGGTAGTTCTTGGCAATAAATCCATCTACAAACGGTGTGTGTACTCTTGCGGGCGACACACAGTTACAACGGATATTAGCGCCGAGGTAATCTTTCGCCACGGATAATGTCATGGTCAGTACCGCGCCTTTACTCATCGAGTAGGCCAGCCTGTCCGGTATACCTACACTGGAAGCGATGGATGCCACATTCAGGATCACACCGCCGCCCTGTGCTTTCATTTGTTTGATCACTGCATACATGCAGTTGTAGGTGCCCTTTACATTTACCTGGTACACCTTGTCGAAGTCCTGTTCAGCCGTATTTTCGAGGTTACCCACATGAGCAATGCCCGCGCAGTTCACCAGGATATCCAGCTTACCGGCCGCTTGCACAATACCATCCATTACAGCGATCACCGCTGCCTGGTCGGCTACGTTGCACGCATGCACAGTTGCCTGGCCATCTGCTGCCCTGATTTCCTCTGCCGTGGTTTTACCGCCTTCCTCATTCAGCTCCAGGATATGCACCTGTGCGCCCTGTGCCCCGAATGTTTGCGCTATTGCCTGTCCTATACCGCTACCACCACCTGTGATAACTGCCACTTTATTATCTAATCTGAACAGTTCCATCGTTTAAAAATTTAAGGGTTCTAAAATACCTATTAATATAAGGTGATTGCAATTGTATTTTCACTGTATTTCATACTTTCTTGCCTAATTTTCGCAAAATTCAATAATCAGGTCCAAATACGGGGCTTTTTCCGCAATTTTAAGCACATGAAAATAATACTGTTATCAGCGCTCCTGTGGACCATTTCCGGTCAGCTATCCGCCCAGAAAATACCAGTTAACAAATACGGCCTCGCAGTATTGAGTACCCGGCAGCAATATGATCAGCTGGTAAAGGCGGACAGCAACCAGCTGCTCGTTGACCTGGAAAAGTATATACCGGGTATTAAAAAAGATGTGCGTTACGCCACTACCAATAACTTCACCAAACAACAACTCTATACCCGCACCGATATTTATCTCCGGCTGCCGGCAGCGAAAGCCCTCAAAGCCGTGCAGGAAGCCCTGCGCAAAAAAGGATACGGCCTGCTCATTTACGATGCCTACCGTCCTTATCATGTAACGGAAACGATGTTTAAAATAGTACCCAACGACCTCTATGCGGCAGATCCCCGCAAAGGATCGGGGCACAACCGCGGCGTGGCAATAGACCTCAGTATGGTAAACCTGAAAACAAATAAGCCCGTGGCAATGCCTACGGACTTTGATGATTTTACCACAAAAGCGCATGAAAACTACACCCCGCCGGACCCGGCAATGGCGGCCAACCGCAAGTTGTTAAGAGATACCATGAAGCAACATGGCTTTAAAGGAAGTTCTACAGAATGGTGGCACTTCTATCTGCCGGATTATAAAAAATACCCGCTGATGGATATCTTCTTTTAAGATTATGGAATTGTTACGGTATCCACCCGGTTGGGAATCCCCTGCCACTTTAAATAGTAGGTGCCGTTATCAGCAGGTACAAAAGAATAAGTTTTGGTTTGTGTAGTGAATGCCTGGGTGCAAACAGTGCAGGTGTTGTACAGGTATTCCGCTTTTAGCAGTACGGTGTCTTTGTCTCTTACCTCCACAATCTTGTTAATAGTGTAACAGGAATTAGGGAAAGTGCAGCTTACATCATAAAAAACACCATTCTGCCCCCTTGCATCGTTAGTGGATTTACCCATGTATTTCGCGCCGCCAATATCAGCCCATCCATACTGGGAGCAATTGTCCCCGTCTTTGGTGCAGCCGGCAAAAAATAAAATGGTCAGGAGTAGGGTAATTGTTCTCATCAGGGAAAATGTTTCACCTGTAGAACGAAGGGGCGGAGGAAAAGTTACAAAGCGAAGGGGAAGGGCTCCCCTTCGCTGTTATATTTAATATATCTTGTTCAACGCATCTACATAAGCATGCACAGAGGCATTCACGATATCGGTGGAAATACCGAAACCGTAGTACGACTGGCCGTTATGTTTTACGCGCATATTTACTTTACTCACGTCGTCGCTGCCGCCGCGCATGGATTGAATATTAAATTCATCCAGCTCAATATCATCTTTAATAATATCGTGGATAGCGTTGATGGTGGCATTAACGGGGCCATTACCGGCAGCACTGGCTTCTTTTTCTTCGCCATTGATACGCAGTTTAACGGTAGCCATCGGGCGGAGCGGATCGCCGCAAACCACCTGCAGTAAGGTTACCTTGATGGCATTGTCGCCGTAGGTTTTGGCATCGCCGTCGCCCATCAGTTCCAGCAAATCGGCATCGTTGATTTCTTTTTTGGTATCCGCCATCAACAGGAAGCGTTGGTACACTTCGTCGATGTTTACTCTTTCCAGGTTGTATCCCAGGCGCGACAGGTGATGCTTCAGAGCATGACGGCCGCTGCGGGCAGTGAGGATAATGGAGTTGGAGTTGATCCCTACATCTTCCGGGTTCAGGATTTCGTAGTTTTCGCGGTGTTTCAGTACGCCATCCTGGTGGATGCCGGAGCTGTGTGCAAATGCGTTGCGGCCTACAATGGCTTTGTTGGGCTGTACCGGCATGTGCATCATGGTTTCCACGAGATTACTGATTTCGTAGATTCCTTTTGAGTTGATCTGGGTGTGATAACCCAGCGCATGATGCGTTTTCAGGATCATGGCCACTTCTTCCAGCGAGGTGTTACCGGCGCGTTCACCAATACCATTGATGGTACATTCCACCTGGCGGGCGCCGTTGATAATACCTGCAATGGTATTGGCAGTAGCTAAACCGAGGTCGTTATGACAGTGAACGGAGATGATCGCTTTATCGATATTGGAAACGTGGTCTACGAGGTACTTGATTTTTGCGCCATACTGGTCGGGCAGGCAGTAACCGTTGGTATCGGGGATGTTCACGGTGGTAGCACCGGCTGCAATCACGGCTTCGATCATGCGGGCCAGGTATTCATTGTCTGCGCGGCCGGCATCTTCTGCATAAAATTCCACATCATCGGTGAACTTGCGGGCGTAGGATACAGCGGCTACTGCACGTTGTAAAATTTCGTCGCGAGTGCTGTTGAATTTATATTTGATGTGCATATCGGAAGAACCGATACCGGTATGGATACGCTTACGTTTTGCGAAGCGCAGGGCATCCGCGGCAGCGTCGATATCTTTATTATTGGCACGGGTAAGTGCGCAGATCACGGGCTCTGTAACCGCTTTGGAAATTTCCACCACGCTCTGGAAGTCGCCCGGACTTGAAATCGGGAAACCTGCTTCGATGATATCTACGCCTAATGCTTCGAGTTTTTTAGCTACTTCAATTTTTTCAACGGTTGTCAGCTGACAGCCGGGAACCTGTTCTCCATCACGCAAGGTGGTATCAAAGACGTATACACGATTTTTATCCATGATAGTGTAATAATTTTATTGAATGATTAATTCAGATTCTCTAATACTTTGGCGCCCATAGCGTCGGTGCCCATAATGAAATCGTTCACGGTGTGTTTGTTGGCGATGTCCATTGTTCTGTAACCTTGTCTGAGGGTAGCTTCCACCGCTTTGATCACGCGCTGTGATTCTGTTTTCAGACCAAAGGAAATATCCAGCATGAGGGCAGCAGATAAGATAGAAGCCAGCGGGTTGGCAATACCTTTACCGGCAATATCATGTGCAGATCCGTGGATAGGCTCAAAGAAACCGGTGCTGTCGCCGATAGAGGCAGATGCCAGCATCCCCATAGAACCGGCGATCTGTGAAGCTTCATCCGTAAGGATATCGCCAAACAGGTTACCGGTAACCACTACATCAAAGCGTTTAGGATCTTTGATCAGCTGCATGGCCGCGTTGTCGATAAACATATGTTCTGTTTCCACATCAGGATATTCTTTGGCTACTTCCTGTACTACTTCTCTCCACAGACGGCTTGCTTCCAGTACGTTTGCTTTATCCACAGAGCATAGCTTTTTGCGGCGGGTGCGTGCTGCTTCATAGGCTTTACGGGCAATGCGCTCTACTTCATAACGGTGGTAGATCATCAGGTCAGACGCCGTATTACGGTCGGCAGTCCTGATCTTTTCACCGAAATACACATCGCCGGTCAGCTCACGGAAAAAGAGAATATCTGAACCACGTAAAATTTCCGGTTTGATGCTGGATGCTTCCAGCAGTTCATCAAATAACTTTATCGGGCGGAGGTTGGCATACAATCCCAGTTCTTTCCTGATTTTCAGCAAACCTTGTTCTGGTCTTACTTTCAGGGTAGGATCGTTATCGTATTTAGCATGACCGATAGCGCCGAACAGGATAGCATCGGAGTTCCTTGCTTTCTGTAGTGTTTCTTCAGGCAGCGGATCACCGGTAGCTTCAATGGCTACGTGGCCCATGATTCCTTCTTCGAAGGTAAAAGTGTGATGATAATTTTTGGCTATTGTTGTCAGCACTTTTTGTCCCCATGCGGTCACTTCCTGTCCGATCCCATCTCCGGGTATAACTAGTATTTTCTTCTCAACGCCCATATATGTGTGTAGCTTTTAGTATTTAGCTTTTTTGATGATTAGAAATTATATGTTCTTGTGGTTTCGTATTGTTCAATTTCTTTACGGAGGCTCAGCAGGTAATCGATATCATCATAGCCGTTGAGCAGGCATGTTTTTTTGTACTGGTTAATATCGAAGTTTTCTTTTTCGCCGGTGCTCACAATTTTTATGAACTGGTTTTCCAGGTCTACTTCCAGTTGGGCTTTAGGATCGGCTTCTATGGCTTTAAAGATCCGGTCCAGAAAATCTTCCGATACCTGGATGGGTAAAATGAAGGTGTTGAGGGCGTTATTCTTAAAGATGTCCGCGAAGAAGCTGCTCACTACTACTTTAAACCCGGCGTCTGCAATAGCCCAGGCAGCATGTTCACGGGAGGAGCCGCAACCAAAGTTTTTGCCGCCTACCAGGATCTGGCCACTGTAGATGGGGTTGTTCATCACAAAATCCGCCTTTGGTGTATTGTCGGCCTCATAGCGCCAGTCGCGGAACAGGTTTTCGCCAAAACCTTCCCGGGTGGTAGCTTTCAGAAAGCGTGCCGGGATGATCTGGTCTGTATCTATATTTTCGATGGGTACAGGTACCGCAGATGAAACGAGGTGTTGAAATATTTTACTCATAGTGATTTTACAGTTTAAATTTTTGTGGCGGCCACTCTCAGGCGCACATAATCTGCATACAATTCGCCGTTCTTCATCAGGTGTGGCGCCAGTTCATGTTGCACCTGCTGCAGGATAGCGCCTTTGTCCTGTTCCGGTACACCGGCAAAAAAATGAGCGCCAAACATCTCCAGCCAGTCGCTGATACCCGTTTCCGGGTCCACCAGTCTGGAAGGGCGGTCAAAAAAATGCACCCTGTCTATTTTAAAGCCTTCCTTTTCCAGCAGGGTAGTATATTCTGCGGGAGAAGGGAAATACCAGAATGGTTCGTAGGTATAACCCCGCTGCTGCATGGCTTTTTCCAGGTAAGTAAGGATTTGCTGCACGTTGCCTTTGCCACCCATTTCTATCACCAGTCTGCCGCCTTTCTTCAGCTGTGCATACATCCGGCTGATGGCCTTTTCCTTTTCCCGTACCCAGTGGAGGGTAGCATTGGAAAAGATACCATCGAACTGCTGTGGCAGGGAAAAGGTAGTTGCGTCGCCTACTTCAAAAGAGATGCCAGGGAAATGTTCGCGGGCGCTGCTTATCATGGCGGCGGAAGCATCTATCCCGGTTACGGTGGCGCCTTTTTGCGCCAGCTGCGCGGTGAGTTCACCGGTGCCGCAACCCAGGTCCAGGATACTTTCCCCTGATTGTGGCTGCAGCCAGTCGATCAGGCTGTTGCCATATTCAAACACGAAGGCGTGTTTTTCTTTGTATAAGTCAGCGTTCCATTGATCCATTGCTTTCGGCTTTAACTGGTTCTTCTTGTTAACTATTGTCCTAACAATTCCCTTACATCTGTAACCTTGCCCGTAATGGCTGCTGCCGCCGCAGTGAGCGGGCTGGCCAGGAAGGTGCGGGCGTTGGGCCCCTGACGGCCTTCGAAGTTACGGTTGGAGGTAGAAATGCAGTACATACCGGCAGGCACTTTGTCTTCGTTCATGGCCAGGCAGGCGGAGCAACCTGGTTCTCGCAGCTGGAAACCGGCTTCGGCAAATATTTTGTCGATGCCTTCTTCCATTGCCTGGGCTTCTACCTGTTTGGAGCCCGGAACGATCCATACCACTACGTCATCTGCTTTATGTTTGCCTTTCACAAAATCTGCTACAAGGCGTAAATCTTCAATACGGGAGTTGGTGCAGCTGCCAATGAATACATAATCCACTTTTTTGCCCAGCAGTTCAGCGCCGGGTTGCAGGTCCATATACTCAAGCGATTTTTTGAAAGAAGGTCTTTCTTTCTCGTCGAGCTGCTCCAGTGAAGGGATGTGGCGGGTAACGCCCATGCCCATACCGGGGTTGGTGCCATAAGTGATTTGTGGTTCTATATCGGCGGCGTCAAAGGTGAGCACCTGGTCAAATTCGGCGTCGCTGTCGGAGTACAGGGTTTTCCAGTATTCCAGGGATTTATCCCAGTCAGCTCCTTTAGGAGCGAACTCGCGGCCTTTGATATAATCGAACGTGATCTCGTCGGGGGCGATCAATCCTCCGCGGGCGCCCATTTCGATGCTCATGTTACAGATGGTCATGCGGGCCTCCATACTGAGGCTCCGGATGGCTTCTCCTGCATATTCCACAAAGTAACCGGTAGCACCGGAAGCGGATATTTTAGAGATGATATAAAGAATGATGTCTTTAGAAAGTACGCCCTTGCCCAGTTGTCCGTTTACTTCAATCTTCATCCGCTTGGGCTTGTATTGCAGAATGCACTGGGTAGCCAGTACCTGTTCCACTTCGGAGGTACCGATACCAAAGGCAACGGCGCCAAAAGCCCCGTGGGTGCTGGTATGGCTGTCGCCGCACACGATGGTCATACCCGGCAGGGTAATGCCCAGCTCCGGCCCTATCACATGCACAATGCCCTGGAACCGGTGGCCCAGTCCATAAAGCTCTACGCCGAATTCAGAAGTATTCTTCGTCAGCATCTCCACCTGGCGGCGGCTCAACGCTTCCTTGATAGGCTGATCCTGGTGTAAGGTAGGTACGTTGTGATCGGCGGTAGCCCTGGTTTTAGCCGGACGGAATACGGGGATGCCACGCTTACGGAGTCCGTCAAATGCCTGGGGACTCGTCACCTCATGAATAAAGTGCGTGTTGATGTACACTGCATCGGGATGCCCCGGCTTGCTCACCACTATATGGCCATCCCAGATCTTATCAAATAACGTTTTTCCCATCCTTTTGCTTCCTTTTATAATTGTTTATACCTTCAAATCTAATGGTCCTTAATTAATTGCCATATCGCTAAATTTGCTTTAATTACAACCTTTAAACACCTCTGATATACATTAACATACTGTTTATCAATAATTTACAAGATTTTAATAACGATGCCCAACAGTCAAACTGATGCTTTATTCATATTAATAAAAACCTTAACAAAAGCAGAAAAACGCAATTTTCAGCTGGCGTTCAACAAAAACAACACCAAGGAAGACGTACTCTTTATCCAATTATTCACCACGCTGGACAAAATGAAAGAGTACGATGAAGAGCAGATACTGAAGAAAATAACGGATATCAAAAAGCAGCAGCTGTCGAATGTAAAAGCACATCTTTACAAACACCTGTTATCCAGTTTGCGGCAGTTATATAAACAAAAGGACCCCCTGATCGATCTGCGCGAGCAGCTGGATCATGCGCGGGTACTGTATAATAAAGGGTTGTACAACCAGAGCCTGAAGATCCTGGCCAAAGCCAAAACGATGGCGCTGGAGCAGGAAGAGGTGATGCTTACCTACGAAATTGTGGAGTTTGAAAAGCTGATTGAATCACGGCATATCACGCGAAGCCTGGAGAACCGGGCAGAAGTGCTGAGCGCCGAATCCAGGCAGATAGAGCAGCAGCTCACCAATATCAGCCGCCTGTCTACCCTTTCCCTGCGGATGTATGGCCTGTATCTGAAGCTGGGCCACGCCCGCAACGAGCGGGACGCCGAAATGGTAAAGTCCTTTTTTGAAAGCCAGCTGCCGTCTTTACAACATGCGCACATGAGCTTTTATGAAAAGGTGTACATGTACCAGGCGTCGAGCTGGTACTATTATATTTTGCAGGACTTTGTCATGTATTACCGCTATACCCAGAAGTGGGTGGACCTGTTCCGCAAATACCCCTCCCTGCAGCAAACGGATATGGACCTGTATATTAAGGCGCAGCATAATTTACTGACCGCGCATTTTTATACCTCCAACTTTGAAAAGTTCAAGACCGCCCTGCAGGACCTGGAAGAATTTATCCGGGACAACCAGGATAATTTTCACGAAAACACCCGCACCTCTGCTTTTGTATACCTGTATACTGCCAAAATAAACCGCTACTTCCTGGAAGGCACGTTCAGCCAGGGTTTGGCGATGGTGCCGGAACTCGAAACAGAGATCAGCAGGCATACCCTGAAAATAGACCAGCACCGGGTGCTGGTATTTTACTATAAGATTGCCTGCTTATACTTTGGTAGCGGTGATAACAGCAAAGCCATTGTTTATCTTAATAAAATTATCAATTTAAAAATTGGTAACCTCCGGGCAGATATCCAGTGTTTTGCACGAATCCTGCACCTCATTGCACATTACGAACTGGAGAATTACAGCCTGGTGGAATACCTGATCAAATCTGTTTACCATTTCATCTCAAAACACAAGGATCTTGGTTTGGTGATGGAAGAAATTATGAAGTTCCTCCGCCGTTATATTTACGCCAATCCAAAAGCATTACGCAATGCTTTCGTGGACCTGAAAGACCGGCTGGAGCAGATTTCGGAAGATCCGTATGAACGCCGTTCCTTTCTTTACCTGGATATTATTTCCTGGCTGGAAAGTAAAATCGAGAGCATACCGGTGCAGGAAGTTATTCACCGGAAATTTGTGAACAAAGAAAAACGCATTTAATAAATATACGAGCATATGTCTGCTGAAAAACACTATCATTTCGTTGCCATTTCCGGCAGTTTACGGAAAGGCTCCTACAACACAATGGCGCTGAAAGCACTGCAAAAACTATGTCCTTCAAACATCACGGTAGAACAGGTATTTTTTGATACAATCCCGATGTACAATGCGGACCTGCATACCGAGCAGTTGCCGGAAGAAGTAGTGCCGCTGGTACATAAGATTAAGGAATCGGATGGAGTGATCATTGTTTCACCGGAATACAACTATTCTATACCCGGCGCCCTGAAAAACGCGATAGACGTGGTTTCCAGGCACCCCGACAAACCATTCAGCGAAAAAGCCGTAGCTATTATGGGCGCATCGCAGGGGCAGATCGGCACCGCCAGGATGCAATATCATTTACGGCAGGTAATGGTGTTCCTGAATGCGTTTGTGATCAATAAACCAGAGATCATGATCGGCAATGCCCAGCATAAATTTGACACTGATGGCAACCTGACAGATGAACTGGCCATTAAACAGATACCACAGCTGTTGCTTTCACTGGCGCGGCTGAGCGACAAAATGGGTCATGAACCTGTTTCTATATAAGGCTCGTAGGTACGATATTTTGTAAAGAAGATAATGGCCGATGCTGTCTGTAACAACAGTACAGCCGGCCATTCATAATGTCCGAGTATCATGAACAGCACAATGAAAGAAGTAAGCATGGTATAACGTACATGCACCTCCGGATTCATTTTCGGGAAAAACAATAGGGTACGGAACAGGATCATCAATGACAATGCTGTGCAGAAAACCGTTATCAGTCCCCACGGTGTTGTTTTCGTATATGCATTAGCGGTAATGATGATCATCTCCGGTAAAAAAGTAATCACATACACTCCCACCAGCCGCATATAATGGGTGAATAAACTAACAGGAAGATTTTCCATGAAATTGAGGTACGTATCATCAAAGGCGCGATGATGCACCATCAGCTGCATATGCGACAGCACGCTGATCATAACGCCCAGCTGCAATCCGCGTAGATCAAAATAATCCCCTCTTGCCATAATAAGGAATGTAAGCCACAACACCCCTGCGGAAAACAGTTTCGTGCTCACAATACGACGGGGAAAATTGGTAAACAGTTCATACAGGAAAAACAGTACCGGCGGCTTCGTAAAGTGGCGGTTAATCCAGCGTTGCAGGTGGCCGGTAAAAAAGATCACATCGGGTTGCTCCAGCTTTCTTTCATATAACGCCAACGGCCATATACAATTGGCGATATTAACAACGGCGATGATCACTGCCTGTGGATAATATCCCTGTTGAACAGCAATCACCAGTGCAATAGCCACATACACCAGTACCGGCATATAAATGGCGGTATGGAGCTGCAGCCAGATGATGCGGCGGGCCGGTTTGGCGATGCTGCCCATGGTAGGATACAGGAAATCATATCCCTGCAGCTGAAAGGTTTTCAGCATAAAGCCCACGCATTTGAGTGCGTAGGAAGTCCACAGCAGGAGCACCAGGACCAGGAAGGTGTAATTGCCCAGGAACCCGAGCATCAATCCCTTATGATAGGCGAGCAGGTTGGCGCCATTTACCACGCCGAACAGCAGGTAAAACAGTACCAGGAAAAAGCCCGTATTCTGAATATAGAACCGTTGTGTGAATATCTTACTGAGTATCGCTGAGGTGGTACGCATGTTAGCTGAGCGTAATGTTTTTATGAGCTACTTTCAGTGTGCCCGTTACCGTTAATTCTTCCTCATCCAGTGGCTGGTGGGAAGTAATACAAAAAGAAACGCCTTTGGCGCTGTATTCACGGATCAGGTCGTACAAAACGGCCAGTGCGCGGGTGTCTATGGTAATCAGGGGTTCGTCCAGCAGGATGAGGGCCGGAGTGCCGGTGAAGGCCAGCAGCAGGGATAACTTCTTCAGCATGCCGCTCGAATAGCTGCTTACCGGGTTATTCACAAAGATATGTACCCCCAGCTTTTCGCTGATGGCCCGGATCTCTTCCGGGTTCCCTCCTTTTGTGTTGAGGTAAAGCTCCAGTAAATCGCGGCCGGTGAGGAAAGAGGGGTAAAGTGGTTCTGCCTCTGCATAGTTGATCAGGCGGCGGAACTGTACCGGGTGTTCCCGGCTGCTCACCTTTCCCTGCAGCAATATTTCCCCTTTGAAGGGGATTAAGCCCGCCATTACCTTCATGCAGGTGGTTTTGCCGGCGCCGTTCTCCCCCTGCAGCCAGTAAATGCCGGCGGGCAGCTCCAGTCGGGCAATATCCAGGATGGGTACATCCTGGTAGTTCTTCTTGACAGCATGAAGGGCAATAACCGGATCGGGCATATGAAAAAGCTTAAAACTGTAAATATGAAAAATTCTCGCATATATATCTAAAGAAGGTTATCTTTTTAACAAAAATTTTCCGGGTACATTTTTATACTGACCATCATACATTTAGCCGTAGCAGTTAAAAAATTATCATATAAGCCAGATTTTCGCGTTCTCCTTTTCACATGCTAATCATATTACATATGCACAAGGTGCAAAACCCGTGAAACACGCATTGCCACTATACTCCCATTAAAGTTGTATATCTTTTCCACACCTGTTGAAAACTATATCGGGCATGCCTTACCCGGATGCTTACATTTGTAATCCTGAGCGTATGGATTTTTAGGAAACAGAAACATGGAAATGGGATTTGTGGGCAAGAGAAGTGAGATTTCGGTATGCTGACCCCAAAAGAAAAACCAAAAACCTTCGACAGTACCCATAAAATAATTAAAGATGAGTAACGAGAATGAAATTCTTTTAAAAGAGAACAAGGACCGTTTTGTGCTATTGCCGATCAAATACCCGAAAATCTGGGAGCAATACAAAAAGCATGAAGCAAGTTTCTGGACAGCAGAAGAAATAGATTTAAGCAGTGATCTTAAGGATTGGGCAGGACTGAATGATGGAGAACGTCATTTTATTTCTCACGTACTGGCATTCTTCGCCGCCAGCGACGGGATCGTTAATGAGAACCTGGCAGTAAACTTTATGAGTGAAGTACAGATCCCGGAAGCCCGGTGTTTTTACGGCTTCCAGATCATGATGGAAAACATCCACTCTGAAACATATGCATTGCTGATTGATACTTATGTAAAAGATGCAGCAGAAAAAGATCGTTTGTTCCACGCTATCGACACCGTACCTGCGGTAAAGAAAAAAGCAGAATGGGCATTACGCTGGATTGAGAACGGCAACTTCGCAGAACGCCTGGTGGCATTTGCCGCCGTGGAAGGTATTTTCTTCAGCGGTAGCTTCTGCTCTATCTTCTGGTTAAAGAAAAGAGGACTGATGCCGGGATTAACCTTCTCCAATGAGCTGATCAGCCGGGATGAAGGACTGCACTGCGAATTCGCGTGCCTGCTTTACAGCATGCTGGAAAACAAACTGAGTGAAGAACAGGTACACAACATCATCCGTGATGCCGTGAGCTATGAAAAAGAATTTATCACAGAAGCCCTGCCGGTTGGACTGATTGGCATGAACGCCGAACTGATGTCGCAATACATTGAATTTGTGGCAGACAGATGGATCGGTGAACTGGGCTACACCAAGATATTTAATGCGTCTAATCCGTTTGACTTCATGGAAATGATTTCCTTGCAGGGTAAGACCAACTTCTTTGAAAAACGTGTGGGAGATTACCAGAAATCCGGCGTAATGGGTGGTACAAAAGAATCACAGACATTCAGCCTGGAAGAAGATTTTTAAAACATTTTGAATTACTAACCTCTTAAATTCGCAAACCCATGTTCGTAATCAAAAGAGATGGAAGGAAAGAAGCAGTGAAGTTCGATAAAATCACTGCGCGTATTGAAAAACTATGCTATGGTTTCAATACAGAATATGTAGATGCCATAGACGTAGCGAAAAAAGTGATACAAGGTTTGTACGATGGTGTAACCACCAGCGAACTCGACAACCTGGCTGCCGAAACGGCCGCCTCCCTTACTACGAAACACCCGGATTACGCCCTGCTGGCTTCCCGCATAGCAGTAAGTAACCTGCATAAGAATACCATCAAGTCGTTTTCCAAAACGATGAAGAAGCTGTATGATTATATTGATCCCAAAACCGGCAAAAATGCAGCGCTGCTGTCTGACGACGTTTGGGAAATCATCAGGAAGAATGCAGAGATCCTGGATTCCAGCATCATCTACGACCGCGACTTTGCTTTTGACTACTTCGGTTTCAAAACACTGGAACGTTCTTACCTGCTGAAAACAGACGGTAAAGTGCAGGAACGCCCGCAGCATATGCTGATGCGCGTATCTGTCGGCATTCACAAAGAAGATATTGAGTCTGCCATCAAAACATACAACCTGATGAGTGAGCGCTGGTTTACACATGCCACGCCTACCCTGTTCAACGCAGGCACTCCAAAACCGCAGATGTCTTCCTGCTTCCTGCTTACCATGCAGGACGACAGCATCGAAGGTATTTACGATACCCTGAAACAAACGGCTAAAATTTCACAAAGCGCCGGCGGTATCGGTTTAAGCATTCATAATATCCGCGCTACAGGATCTTACATCAGCGGTACCAACGGTACTTCTAATGGTATCATCCCTATGCTGCGCGTGTTCAATGATACTGCACGTTACGTGGATCAGGGTGGTGGTAAACGCAAAGGCGCTTTCGCTATCTACCTGGAACCGTGGCATGCCGACATATACGAATTCCTGGATCTGCGCAAGAACCACGGTAAAGAAGAAATGCGCGCCCGCGACCTCTTCTACGCCCTCTGGATGCCAGACCTGTTCATGAAACGCGTGGAATCCAATGGCGACTGGTCATTGTTCTGCCCGCACGAAGCGCCAGGACTGCATGAATGCTGGGGCGATGAATTTGAAGCCCTGTACGCACAATACGAACAGGAAGGACGCGCCCGTAAAACAGTAAAGGCTCAGGATCTCTGGTTTGCCATCCTCGATGCGCAAATCGAAACCGGTAACCCTTACCTGCTGTATAAAGATGCAGCCAACCGCAAATCCAACCAGCAGAACCTGGGTACCATCAAGAGTTCCAACCTGTGCACTGAAATCATCGAGTATACCGATTCAGATGAAGTGGCCGTTTGTAACCTGGCGTCCCTGGCACTGCCACGCTTCGTAATTGATGGTAAATTTGATCACCAGAAATTATACGAAGTAACCTACCAGGCTACCCTGAACCTCAACAAAATCATCGATAACAACTACTACCCTATCGAAGAGGCCAGACGCAGTAACATGCGCCACCGCCCTGTAGGACTGGGTGTACAAGGTCTTGCTGATGCGTTCATCCTGATGCGCTATCCGTTTGAAAGCGATGAAGCGAAAAAACTGAACAGCGAAATATTTGAAACCATCTACTTCGCAGGTTTAAGCGCTTCCAACGATCTCGCAAAAGTAGACGGCGCCTACGAAACCTTCAAAGGCTCCCCTGCTTCCAAAGGTATCCTCCAGTTTGATATGTGGGATGTGAAACCTTCCGCACGCTGGGATTGGGAAACCCTGAAAAAATCGATCGTGAAAGACGGTATCCGCAACTCACTGCTGCTGGCGCCAATGCCTACCGCTTCCACTTCGCAGATCCTCGGCAACAACGAGTGCTTTGAACCATACACTTCCAACATCTACACCCGTCGTGTACTGAGTGGCGAGTTTGTAGTGGTAAACAAACACCTGCTGAAAGACCTGGTAGAACTGGGACTGTGGGATAATGACATGAAAACAAAGATTATTTCACACAATGGCTCTATCCAGAACATTGCTGAAATACCTGCAAATATTAAAGAACTGTACAAAACAGTTTGGGAAATCAAACAACGTAACCTCATTGATATGGCGGCTGACCGCGGAGCTTTCATCTGCCAGTCACAATCACTGAACCTGTTCGTTGATACTCCTACTACCGGCAAACTTACCTCCATGCACTTCTACGCCTGGAAGAAAGGTCTGAAAACCGGTATGTACTACCTGCGTACTCAGGCAGCCACTCAGGCCGTTCAGTTTACCGTGGAAAAACAAGGCGGTCAGCAAATCCAGCCAATGGTTGCTACCAGTGGCAATGCAGAAGAAGAAATAGTAGTGGGTGCAGTTTGCACAATGGAAGAAGGTTGCGTTACCTGCAGTGCATAAGGGTTTATGTAAGTATAAATGCGAATCCCTGGCCAAATGGCCAGGGATTTTTTTGTGTGGTATATTTTCCCCGATCCAGATATTCCTCTTCTTAATAATTCCAGACATGATCGCTCCAAAAACGACTATCATTCATATTATGACTGCCTGTCGATTTGTTTTCATTCTTCCAAAAACAGGCCGCCTTCAAATCATCTGAGATCTCCCATTCATCAAAATTACTTCCCACAAAAGGGCCTGAATGTTTTAAAATAAAGGAGTCCCCTTCCCTTTTACCAATATAACAATTGGCGATATAATACCATTTATATTTCTTCGGATATTTCTCCAGCTGATAAGTTGGGTTTTTAGCTAGTAGAAGCACCACTAGTTTATGCTGATCAGGACTGTACAGAATAGAATCAATGAGTAGTTTGGTTTCACTATTAAAATTTCCGTAGAAGGAAAGCTTATCTGAGGAGATGTCATCATACAACTCCCGTAATAATCTTGTACTATCAATAGTATAACGTTCCTTTTCCACGGTTACCTGACTAACAAATTCTTCAGGTGTACGGGTATATATATTTTTCCAGAGGTTAGTCTTGTAGATAAATCTAAAATAGTAAACAGTTAATCCTGAAAAATAGATCAATGCGATGATAATCAGCGAAGCAAATCGTTTCATAGTAGGTTATAGGCATAATTTCATCCCAATATTATAATAATAAAACAGAGAATGCAACCACCCTGGTATAAAACCAGACATTAATAACGTCTTCCCGGCTTCGTTGTACAAAACTCTTTCCGGGCAATCTGCTTAATAAACGTCTCCGGTGAAGTTCCCAGGTAATGCTGAAAATCTTTTATTAAATGGCTCTGGTCGTGATACCCGAAATCATGGATCAGATCAAACCAGTCGATCGTATCCGCAGCATTATGCTCTATATTGTTAATCACCTGCTTGAAGCGCAGAAACCGCAGCATTTCTTTGGGAGAATAGCCTACATATTTTTTAAACCGCAGCTGCACGGTACGTTCAGACAGGTCTGCATCCGCCGCAATGGCTTTGGCCGGCTGGATAAACGGATCATTAAAATAATCAGCCCCGTTGAGCAGCGGCAATGCTCCTTCCTCTGCCGGATACGTAGCCGTAGAGATATAATCCTTTAGCAGGTCTACCCTTTCTGTTGAAGAAGGTGTTCTTTTTAATACTTCCCACAAATCATCCAACTGATGTAACTGTTCGGCATTAAGGGCATCTGCCGGTACCTGGAACAGCCGGTAAAAACCATCCAGGTTAAACACCACGGCCAACAGGTCCGTTTCCGGCAGCAACTCGTAGTTCAACATCTTCCTTAACGGTCCTAAAACAGCTACTTTATCTATCTGCATACTGCCCAGCGGATCTGCGGCGAAAGAGAACCGCACAGAAGCGCCAAAATTGAACAGCAGCATCATTTCATAATTGGGCGACAGGTGTGCAGTGGTGGTAACGAAATCCCCGCCGGATTGCATCACGTAAAAGTGCTTCACAATGTCCGACAATGGCGGCGAAACTTCGAAATGTGTACCTGCAAATGCCATATGAAACGGTTAATTTTCTTCTTCCAGATCTTCAGCTTTGAATCCCCATTCAGTCAATAGCGTCTGATACCGTTCTTCCGGCAATCCCTGTGTGTTGTAATGCCCTGCAATGGTTTTCTGGCGCATGGCCTCATAAATACTCACTGCGCAGGCTACCGAAATATTTAACGAACGGATAATACCCATCTGCGGAATAATAAAATTACCATCTGCCATTGCCCTGGCGGCATCGCTCACACCGTTCTGCTCATTACCAAACACCAATGCCACAGAGCCACTGAAATCAATATCATAGAGACTCACCGCATCCGCGGCCAGATGCGTGGTTAATATCTTATCATACTTACTGCGTAATGCGGCAAAGCAATCTGCTGCATTATCAAAATCATGTATTGTGAGCCATTGTTTGGCACTGCTGCTGCTTCTGTGGCCCCAGTTCTTTATCCGCGGCGCTTTTGATGTGATGATATAAATATCCTGTATCCCTACGGCATCGCATGTACGCATCACCGCCGACACATTATGGGGGTCCTGTACATCCTCCAGCACTACGGTTAAATTTGCCTGCCGCCTGCCCAGTACAGCTAATAATTTTTCTCTTCTTTCCGGTGTCATACGCTGAATATTAACGCAAAAATACGAAATAGTGCAGAGATGGTCCTGCACCCGCATTTCCTCGTTTACACATTATGCTTATCTTCACTCCCAAAATATAAAAAACCTATGCTCAAAAAGATCCTGAAAATTGTGGGTATCACAATGGTGGTCTTGATACTGGCCGCTATTGCCATCCCCTATTTCTTTAAAGACAAGATAATAGCGAAAGTAAAAACAGAGCTGAATAAACAGCTCAACGCCAAAGTAGATTTTAAAGATGTGGATATCAGCTTATTCCGCCACTTCCCACGGCTGGCTGTTGGCCTGGAAGACTTACAGGTGACCGGCACCGGTGAATTTGCCGCCGACACCCTTCTCGCTGTAAAACAGATAGATGTAGCCCTTAATCTCATGAGTGTGATAAAGGGAGATAAGATGGATATCTACAACATTGCACTCTTACAGCCACGCATACACGCTATTGTAAATAAAGACGGCGCTGTTAACTGGGATATCATGAAACCGGATACCGCTGCCGTAAATCCTGCCGACACCGGCAAAAGCAGCTTCGCGCTTAGTTTACAGCAATATAAAATTGAAGATGGCTGGGTGAGTTACGACGATCGCCAGGGCAACATGGAATTACTGGTTACTGGCCTGAACCACCAGGGTAAAGGCGATTTTACACAGGATCAGTTCCTCCTGCAAACCAGCACCACCGCCGGCGGCATTACCTTCCGCTATGGCCTCGTTCCTTACTTATCGCAGGTAAAAACCACGCTGGATGCAGGTATCCAGGTAGATAATAACACCAACACCTATACGTTTAAAGATGGTAAAGCATCACTCAACAACCTGGAACTGGCGCTGCAAGGCTTTTTCAAGCTGGTAAATGATTCTACCTATGGTATGGATATGAGCTTCAAAGCTCCTTCCACTAATTTTAAAGACCTGTTGTCTTTAATACCTGCGGTATATAAAACAGATTTTGACAAGATAAAAACCAGTGGTACCGCTGCTTTTGGCGGGTTCGTAAAAGGCAATTACTCTCCTGTGCAAATGCCCGCGTTTGGATTGGATCTCGCCGTAAAAGATGGTTTCTTCCAATATCCTGATCTTCCCAAACCGGTAAAAAATATCCAGATTGCGATGAAGATCAGCAACCCAGATGGCGTACCGGATCATACCGTGATAGACATGCCCACCGGTCACCTGGAAATGGATAATACACCGCTGGACCTGCGTATGCTCGTTAAAACACCGGTATCTGATTTATATGTAGATGCAGCCGCCAAGGGCAAACTGGATCTTTCTAAAATCACCCAGTTTGTAAAACTCGAAGCAGGCACCAATTTATCCGGGTTGCTGGATGCCGATATCAGCGCCAAAGGCAACATGAGCGCCATCGAAAAACAACAGTACGATCGCTTCTATGCCGCCGGCACACTGCAACTGAGCAATATGCTCTATAAAAGCAAAGATTATCCCGATGGTGTAAAAGTGAATAATCTCTTCTTACAGTTCAACCCTAAAAACGTAACGGTAAAAGACCTTAACGGACAATACCTGGGTACTAACTTTGAAGCCAACGGGGAAGTGAATAACCTGCTCGCCTATACGTTTAAAAACGAACCGCTGGACGGGCAAATGAATTTTAAAGCAGATGAAATAAATCTTGATAAATGGATGGGCACCACCAGTACCACCTCTGCCGATCCGGCCACTGCCAAAAAAGATTCCGCTGCTGCTACACCGTTTGCAGTACCCGCCAACCTGAACCTGGGACTTCAGGCCAATGTGAATAAAATCCACTATGATAAAGCCGATCTTACCAATGTATCCGGCAAGCTGCTGGTGAAAGATGAAACAGTAACCATGCAACAGCTGAAAGCCAATGCCCTGCAGGGTACTATGGAAATCAACGGCAGCTACAGCACCAAAGCCAGCAAAATAAACCCGGATATCAACCTGGCCTACGATGTGCAAAACCTGGATGTACAACAAACATTCAACACCTTCAACACCGTACAGAAATTAATGCCGATCGGTAAATTCCTTTCCGGTAAAATTACCTCGCAGTTAACCATGCACGGTAAACTGGGAAAAGATATGTCGCCCGACCTGAGTACACTTACCGGAGATGGCAACCTGCTGCTTGTACAAGGATTCCTGAAACAGTTTGCCCCGGTTGACCAGCTCGCCAACTCCCTGAATGTAACACAGCTGAAAGATCTCTCGCTGCGCGACATCAAAAACTATTTCTCTTTTGAAAACGGCCGCGTAAAAGTAAACCCGTTCAAAGTAACGGTGGCCGGTATACGAATGGATATTGCCGGTTCCCACGGCTTTGACCAGTCGCTCGATTACACGCTGCAACTGGCCCTGCCACGCAGCATGATGGGCGCCGCGGGCAACACGCTGGTGAACAACCTGGCATCGCAGGCGCAAAGCAAAGGTATCCCCATTAACCTGGGCGACAGCGTTCACCTGCAGGTCCTGATGGCCGGAAACATCCTCAAACCCAGCGTGAAAACAGACCTGCGTGAAACGGCCAACAACCTCAAATCACAGGCAACAGAACTGGTAAAGAACAAAATTGACACCGTAAAAAATACGGTAAAGGACAGTCTTAACCAGATCAAAAATACCGCTGTCAACTCCCTGAAAAATCAACTGAAAGATCAGCTCAGCGGAAAGAAAGATTCTACCAAACCAGCCACCGGCAAACCACTGGACAATGTGGGTAAACAAGCCGGCGAATCTGTGAAGAATACCCTGAACGGATTGTTTGGAAAGAAGAAACCGGCAGCGGATACTACAAAGCATTAACGCGGATGTTGTCTTTCTCAGGATTAAACTGATTATACTGATTTAGGGATTTGATCACTTTTGATTTTAAAAGATTAGGGGAGATATAAGCGGGTATATGCTTATATCTCCCCTAATCTTTTAAAATCATTTATAAAATCCAAAAATTAAAAATCAAGTTAATCAGTATAATCAGTTTAATCCTGAGAAAGACAACATCCGCGTTTTTTTTCGTAACTTATGGTAACCAAACCCCCGGACCATGTGGTTACGCTTTCTACATTCCACTTATTGTAATGCGGCTATTTTTGCGGGCATCCTCTTCTATCTCATGGGTTATTTCATACACCGTTTCCCGCCCAAAAGCACCAAATCCTGGTATGGTTACCGCAGCGTATTGTCTACCAAAACACCTGAAATGTGGCGTTCCGCCAATGAATATGCCGCTTATATTTCGCGGCGTGTAGGCGTGATACTGGTAGTTACCGGCGTTGCATGCGCACTTCTTTTTCAAAGCCAGTCCGATTGGTTCTGGTATATCACCGTGGGCGCGGTAGTAGCTGGTACTATGTACCTGGTGGGAGATACGGAGTGGGAATTAACCCGTCATTTCGATAAAGACGGTAAGCGGATCCTTCCGGAATAAAACAAAGAAGGCGCTGCTTGCGCAACGCCTCTTCGTGTATGTACAATTATAAACCCTTCTCTTTTTATTACAGTCTGCCCTGCACATCGTGCTCTGGTACGGACTGATAATTTTCTTTCATCTTACGGAGTTTCTCTTTACCATAAGCCAAACGGGTAATCACCACGTACAGCACCGGCACTATAAAGATGGCCAGGAACGTGGCGGTGAACATACCACCCAATACGGTCCAGCCCATGGTTTTACGCGCTTCCGCACCGGCGCCGGACGAAAATACCAGCGGCAGGATACCCAGCAGGAATGCCAGGGAAGTCATGATAATAGGGCGTAAACGCAGCTTGGCTGCTTCCACGGCTGCCGTTACCAGGTCCATTCCCTTATCCACACGTTCTTTCGCAAACTCCACAATCAGGATCGCATTCTTGGCCGACAAACCGATCAGGGTAATCAAACCGATCTGTGCATAAACGTTGTTGCTAAGTTTAGGCAGGAAGGTAAGCACCGTAATGGCCCCAAAGGCGCCAATAGGCACTGCCAGGAGTACGGAGAATGGTACGGACCAGCTCTCGTACAAAGCTGCCAGGAACAGGAACACAAAGATGATAGACAGCGCAAAGATGTATACCGTTTTGGAACCGGACAGGATTTCCTCGCGGCTCAAACCGGAGAACTCATAACCATATCCATCCGGTAATGTTTCTGCTGCTACTTCTTTTAATGCCTGGATAGCATCACCACTACTATAACCCGGTGCAGGGTTACCATTTACTTCCGCAGAACGGAACAGGTTATAGTGGGAAATTACCGGCGCCGTTTCTATCACTTTATAGGAAGTGAGCGCACTCAATGGTACCATAGAACCCGCTGTATTACGCACAAATAACTGGCTCAGGTTTTTGATATCTCCCCGGTAGGTAGAATCTGCCTGCGTTACCACGCGGAAGTTACGGCCGTAAATGGTGAAGTCGTTGATATAGGCACTACCCATATAGGTTTGCAATGCCGTAGCAATATCAGAAATCCTGATACCCATTTTCTTCGCTTTTTCACGGTCTATATCCAGCTGGTAACCAGGGGTGCGCGCCGTAAAGAAGGAGAATGCCATCGCTATTTCAGGACGCTTGTTGGCGGCGGCCAGGAAGTTCTGTAACACGCCTTCAAACGCCTTGATTTCACCTGCACCCTTTTGCTGTAATACAAAGGAGAAACCGGCGGTTTGTCCAAGACCCGGAATAGCCGGCGGTTGTATCACCACCGTGTTGGCTTCTTTATATTTACTGAGTGTTTTCTTCACTTTGGCTACCATGTTGGTAATTTGCAGGGAATCGGCCTCACGGTTTTTCCATGGCTCCAGTGAACAGAAGATGGTGCCACTGTTGGATTTAGTGGCAAAGCTCACCGCATTCAATCCTCCCAGCGCCGCATAGTGGGCAATACCCGGTATACTTTCCAGGTCTTTCATCATATGCGTCATTACATCCACGGTACGTTCAGTAGAAGATGATTCCGGTAAATCGAAAGTGATGATCAAACGGCCTTCATCTTCCGTAGGAATAAACCCGGTAGGTTTTGCCTTGAATAACATCATCGTACCAACGAAAATACACACCAGGATCACCATCACAAGACGGAACAGGCGGATACTCTTTTTAACTCCTATTGAATAACGGGAAGTAGTATGTCCAAACCAGCGGTTGAATTTAAAGAAGAACTTGTTGAGCCCTTTTGAATCTTTGTCCAGGTGCATCGGTTTCAGCAACAGGATACACAATGCCGGTGTTAATGACAATGCCACAAAAGCAGAGATCATTACAGAGATAGCAATGGTGATGGCAAACTGCTGATAGAGGCGGCCTACGATACCTGGTATAAACCCTACCGGTACAAACACCGCTGCGAGGATAAGCGCAATCGCAATTACCGGCCCGGATATTTCCTTCATGGCCAATGCGGTAGCATCTCTCGGCGACATCTTCTCATGATCTATATTATGCTGCACGGCCTCTACCACCACAATGGCATCATCCACCACAATACCAATGGCCAGTACGAAACCGAACAAGGTGAGGGTGTTGATGGTAAATCCAAGCGGGATAAAGAAAATAAATGTAGCGATAATGGATACCGGGATAGCCAGCACCGGAATAAGTGTGGCGCGCCAGCTCTGCAGGAACAGGAATACCACGATCACTACCAGTATCAATGCTTCCACGAGGGTGTGTACCACCTCTTCAATGGATACTTTTACTACAGATACGGATTCAAACGGCACTACATACTCCACATCCTGCGGGAATTGCTTCTTCAGCTCTTCCATCGCGGCGGTTACATTGGCGGCGGTTTCAAGGGCATTGCTGCCTGGCGCCTGGTATACCAGCAGGTAAGCGGCACGTTTGCCATCCACAAAGTTATTACCTGCATAGTTGAATTTACCCAGCTGTACGCGGGCCACATCTTTTAAGTACACCAGTGATCCATCGGACGGACGCGTTTTCACCACTATCTGTCCGAATTCTTCCGGAGAAGATAAACGTCCTTTGGTGAAGATGTTATATTCAAATGTTTGCCCGGTTTGTTGCGGCGGCGCACCTACGGAACCTGCGGTGATCTGCGCATTCTGTTCTGCCAGCGCTGCGCGGACATCATCGGCAGTTACGCCCATTTCCGCGAGTTTATCGGGCTTCAGCCAGATACGCATACTGAAATCATCTGCACGGGTAAAGATATCACCCACCCCTTTCGCACGCAGCAAGGCATCCTTTACGTATACGTTGGTGTAGTTATCCAGGAAGGTAATATCGTGTGTGCCTTTGGGTGAGTACAAAGCTACCAGCATGAGAATGCTGGGATTACGTTTTCTAACGGTTAAGCCCAAACGCTGTACTTCCTGCGGCAGGGTAGGTTGCGCAATACCCACACGGTTCTGCACATCCAGTGCGGCAATGTTGATGTCGGTACCTACTTCAAAGTTTACCGTCATACTCATCTGGCCACTGCTGGTGTTGTTGGTGTTGATATAGGTCATGCCCGGCGTACCATTCACCTGCACTTCCACGGGTGTGGCAACGGTTTGTTCTACCGTTTGTGCATCCGCACCGGTATAGGTACCTGTTACCTGTACAGTGGGCGGCGAAATTTCCGGATACTGGCCAATGGCCAGGTTCATCATCGCCAATATCCCCACCAGTACCAGCACTATAGATATTACTATAGCCGTTACGGGTCGTTTTATAAAAGTATCTGCAATCATGATCTTCTGCTGTTGATTCTACTGATAAACTATTTCTTCGCAGGCGCACCTGTTGGAGCGGCTGGTATTCCTATCTGTATTTTGCCGCCATCGCGCAAGCGCTGGAAGCCTTCTGTAATCACTTTGTCGCCGGCCTGAACACCATCCATGATCACGATCCTGTCGCCGATTTTTGGACCGAGATGTACTTTCTGCTGCGCTGCCACAGAATCTTTTGCGATGAATACAAAGTATTCACCCATCTGCTCTGTGATCGCTTTATAAGGGATGATCAGTCTTTCGCCGGATTGTTCATTCAGTACGCGCAATACGCAGCTCATACCATCTTTCAGCCGGTCGTCAGGATTATTGAATTCGATACGCACGCGGATAGTACCGGTCTGATTATCCACACCACGGTCGATCGCGAGGATCTTACCGGCATGAACGAATTCTGTACCGTCAGACAACTGCAAACGGAAAGTAGAGTCGCTGGCTTTGCCGCCCTGCATCGCAGCAAAACGGGAGATATCATTTTCTGTTACCACGAAATCAACACCTATGGGATTTTCGCTGGAGATGGTATTCAGCAGCGTGGTGCCGGGGCTCACCTGTGCACCCAGCTTTACCTGTGAAATACCAATACGTCCGGTAAACGGCGCTTTGATCAGGGAATAATCCAGGTCAGTACGAACCGCTGCGAGATTGGCTTCTGCTGCGGCCAGCTGGCTGCGGGAAGTTTCCAGGGTTGCTTTCGCGTTATCCAGGATCTGACGGGCTACCGCGTCCTGGTCGGCCAGCCGCTGGTAACGGTCGTCATCTTTTTTTGCCCTGTCGAAACTCGCTCTTGCACTCGCCACATTCGCCTGCGCCTGCAGATAAGCCGCTTCATATTTACGGCGGTCTATTTCATACAGGGTCTTTCCTTTCTGCACTACTTCGCCTTCCTTAAAAAAGATCCCGGTAATAAACCCTGACACCTGGGAACGCAGTTCCACCTGGTTCAACGCTACTACCGTGGCGGGATATTTATCATAATAAACGGCCGGTGCTACGGATGCCTCCGTAATATTTACCGGTGTAGGGGGCATAGCAGGCACTCCTTTCTGGGCAGGACCTTTACAGGCAGTAAAGCCCAGGATACTGGCAGCGCTGATTAAGACAATGTTGTTCATTTTTTTCATATCCGTTCCGGTTACCATTTAATAATTAGCTGTTAAGGTTCCTAATGCTTTTTGCAGGTCTATCCGGCTGGACAGTACCTGGTACATGGAATTATAAAAATTCAGTTGCGCAGAGCGCAGTTCTGTTTCAGACACCAGTACATCGAGATAAGTTTTGATTCCTTCCTTATACTGCAATTGCAACATATCGTATACATCCTGTGCCATCTGTACATTCTCTTTCAATGTGAGATAGTCGTTGTAGTTACTTTTATACGTAGCCATCGCCTGCGCATACTGTGAATTGATCTGGCTTCTTAAAGCCGCGAAATCCCACTGTGTGCGCTGGATCTGGAGTTCGGCCATGCGGATGTTATGTACTCTTTTTCCTCCCTGGAAAATGGGTAAGGATAATTTTAATCCCAGTAAAGAGTTGGGAAAATTTTCGCTGTATAGTTTACCAAACTGCTCATTCTGGTAAGCAAAAGAGTAGTTAACAAAAGCAGATACAGTGGGCAGGTAACTCCATTTATTATACTTCAGGTTAGCCTGCAGCAAACTTTGTTGCGTTTCGAGTAACTGGTATTCGATGCGGTTTTTGTAGTCGGCTGTCAGCAGTGTATCCGCGCCGGTTACTTCTGCGGCTACAGCAGAAGAGTCCTGCGTTAACGGCACATCACCGCTGTTCAGCGGATATCCCATCAGTTCCTTCAGGTATGCCTGTTTGGAAGTGAGCAGTTCGCGTGCTGCCTTCTGCTGTGCGCGGGCATTGTTCAGCGAAATGGTAGCGCGCTTGGCGTCGGTTTTATCCACGATGCCGCTGGCGTACTGGTTGTTTGCATCTTTCAGGCTGCGTTCCAGGCGGGTAATGTCTTCGTTCAGTACCTTGATCTGTTCTGTGGTGAGGAGTACATCATAATAAGCCTTGCTCACATCTGCCACCAGGTCTATCTGGTTGCGTGCAGTGGTTTGCCGGCTTTGTTTTCGTACATCCCTTGCCGTATTAGTGGCCAGTAAGAGGTCGCGGGTAAAGAGGTTCTGATTCAGCCCGAATTGCGCGGTAGAAGTATTGGACACACCTACTTTAGTAGGGTTACCACCAAAAACAGAGGTAGGCAGCTCCAGGTAATGCTGGATATTATAATCCAGGTTGATCTGTGGATACCAGTCGGCCAGCTTACTTTTCACTGTTCTGTCGGTAATCGCTTCATCGATGCGCGATTGCCTGATGACCGGCTGATGGGAAAGGGCATACCGTACACATTCCTGCAGGGTAGCGCTGGTTAACAGAGAGTCCGTAGATTGCTGTGCAAATACCTGCGGGGATATAAATAATCCGCACGCCACAGCTAACAAATAAAATGCTCTTTTCATAAAAGGCTTTTGACATTCAGTTCATCATTGTACCAATCGAAAGAAAATAATGTATGCATCGCTTCTTTAATGGCATAGCATTATCATCCCGTATTTGTTGCAACGCTGTGCGCATTACAACATTTTTAATTGCCGCAAAAACATGTCAGGCTGTAATAGTTACAGCAAACAGGTAGGTTGATAAGAGAGTTGCGAATTCAAAAATCTTCTGAAACTTTATCTGCACGGTTTCAAGGATGGTTCCAGGTATCTGAATACAACGTATAACAGCGAAGTAGGTGAACAACAAATGATTCTGTTGCTTAGGTAAAACGAATTCGGGCGCTAAGATAACGTTATGAAAACAAAAATCCACCCTTTGGGTGGATTTTAACAAATAAGTGAAAATCAGTTCCGGTCATCCTTTATTACGACCGCTGACAATATGTTTCTCCGCATGATAGGAGGATCTTACTAACGGTCCTGACTCTACGTAGTCGAGTCCCATGTTGTAACCTATCTCGCGTAATTCTGCAAATTCATCAGGATGAACGAAGCGGGCAACAGGCAAATGTTTGGGTGTTGGCTGGAGATACTGACCCAGCGTTACCACATCACAACCGTTGTCGTACAAATCCTGCATGGCCTGTACCACTTCTTCTTTTGTTTCACCCAAACCGAGCATGATACCGCTCTTGGTGCGCATGCCACCTTCTTTCAGGCGACGGATCACTTCCAGGCTGCGGTGATATTTGGCCTGTATCCTCACCTGTTTGGTTAAACGTTCTACCGTTTCCAGGTTATGTGATACAATTTCAGGCGCCACATCAATGATACGCTGAAGGTTTTCCCACTGACCACGGAAATCCGGGATCAGGGTTTCCATTGTTGTTTCCGGGTTCAATGCCCTTACGGCATTGATGGTATTGGCCCAGATGATGGAACCGCCGTCTTTCAGTTCATCCCTGTCTACAGAGGTGATAACGGCATGTTTTACTTTCATCAGGTAAATGGCTTCTGCCACGCGCTGTGGTTCATCAAAGTCCACTGCTTCCGGACGGCCGGTGGCTACGGCACAAAAACCGCAGCTACGGGTACAGATATTTCCCAGGATCATGAAAGTAGCGGTACCGGCTCCCCAGCACTCGCCCATATTGGGACAGTTACCACTTTCGCAGATCGTATGTAATTTATGGGTATCTACCAGGTTTCTAACCTGTTTATAGTTCTCGCCTATGGGTAATTTAACGCGCAGCCAGTCTGGCTTTTTTACTCTTGTTGTAGCCGGTTCGGCGGCTATTACGGGTAGTTCTTGCATCGCTTATTCCTTTCTTTAGAAGAGCAAAGTTAATACTTATCTCTTATTCCAGCGCTTCCCGAATTGGATGCTGACATATGCATTAAAAAAGAACTGTTTATTTGGGTCAACGCCATCTACTGCCACCATAATAGGGATCTTTTTGGTGTAATATTCACCGTTTACTCCAATTTCCAGGGCGCTCACCACCTCGTTAAAGTGGGCCCAGTCGAACCGCATGCCCAATTTGGCATGTAAACCCGGTACCACACTGAGATTGCTCCAGCCCTTTCCAAAACCGCCGGCGCCGTTAATCTGTTCCTTATGCAGAAAGAGGTCCGCGGTTTCCGGGGTGTATTTGATATCCACATTCTCACCGTTTTCATCCTGCACATTCAGGTAGTAAGGTTTCACCAGCCCCAGGGATACGCCGCCGTAATAGATGGCGTCTACTTCTACCCCGTTTTTATTGGCTTTGCCGCCGATCAGGTACCGTTGGCCCACACCCAGCTTAGCCTGGTAGAAATTATTCTGTTTGCCGTATATAAAAGGACGTTGGGTAAATGCGTAACCGCTGTTGATCTTTACTTCCTTGTTACTTTTCTTCTCTCCAAACTCAAACTGGAAATAATTCACCTTTTTCCTCGTTTTCCGGTATCCCAGTTCCGCAAAACCAGACCATCCGTCGGTATTCAGCCGGGCGCCCGCAGAAAAGTCGCGCTGGAAAACATTCTCCCCCTCTTCCTGTTCACGGAAAATGGAGATCTTCTTCAGCTTACGCTGTTCCTTGTCACTTTTCTTCGTGCTTTGCTGCTGCCGTGAGGTAGATTGCGCAAATAAGCCGCCGGATATTGTTGCTAAAAACAGGATTAAGTATATTTTTTTCACAGTGGGCTATTGTTATAATAAATAAACGCTTGAACAAAGGTATTGTTATGTATATATTACAAACGTAGCTAATTTTTTTTTAGTTTACCAGGGCCTTCACTACCAGGGGATACACTTATAATAAAAATACATTTAATTTTACGGATTGATCATTTAAAAAGATATCATGCAAACAGCATCTATTATCTATACCGGCGAACTTCGTACAACCGCCACCCATCTGCAATCAGGCACTGTTATCGATACCGATGCACCTGTTGATAACCGTGGTAAGGGAGAAAGATTTTCCCCTACTGATCTGGTGGCCACCGCCCTCGGTTCCTGCATGCTCAGCATCATGGGCATCAAGGCGCTGGACAATAACTGGGCTATTGAAGGCACCAAAGTAAGCGTTCAGAAAATAATGGGTTCTGATCCCCGCCGTATTACCGGCGTAACCATTGTATTCGATTTCCCTGCGGGCCACACCCTCGGTGAAAAGGAAAGAACCATCCTGGAAAGAGCGGCACTCACCTGCCCCGTGGCAAAGAGCGTGCATCCGGATATTGTACAGGATGTAACTTTTAACTGGTAGACCGGAGAATCGCCTTCGGCGATTGTAAATTGTCTTGGAGCAGGATTAGGCTGATTATACTGATTTTTATTTTCTGGATTTTTTAGATTTAAAAAAGATCAGGGGGATAGAAGTGGATATATCCGCTTCTATCCCCCTGATCTTTTAAAATCAAACATGATCAAATCAAAAAAATCAGTATAATCAGCCTAATCCTGCTCCAAGACAATTTCCCCATCGCCGAAGGCGATGCTTCACAACCCCGCGATAATCTTCACTCCTATCGCGCAATGCAGGCACTTTTTCTCATCACAGTAGTGCTGCTTCAGCTGCAGTAATGCCTGTGATTCCATCGCGCTTTCCTGCGTAATACCCAATTGGCTCCAGCTGCTGGTGATATGGTTCTTTTCCGGCGGCAGCTGTTGCAGGAAATGCAACGCTTTTTCCTGGTAATATTTCCCATTCTTATCCTGTCCGTACAGGAACAGCAAAGGTAACACAGTGTTGATCAGGATACCCTGTATGGCCTGTTTCCCGGGCCGCTGCGTACGGTTTACGGGATGCCCGAAGCGGTAATGTGTATGCCAGTACGCCGATGGCTGTACGAAGAACAGCTGTTCCAGCGCCGTTACGTCGGGGGCGTCCAGTATCCGGGAAAACAGGTGAGGGGATTGCTGCAACAACGCGGCGAAAGTAGCCAGCCGCATGGTAGGAAAGGCGGCAGGCCGCATCCGCAGCCAGTTCCATTGATGACCGGCCATAGGGCTTAGCCGGAACTTATGTTGCAGGTGCCCGTAAACATCCTGTAACTGTAACGCATATCCGTCTGTTTGGGGCGCTTCCAGCATCCCGGCCTGACCAAACAGCAGGGCCTCCAGCTGGAGCAGCAGGTGCCGGTACCGCATCAGCATTTTATAGGGCAGCGACTGTGCTACCTGCAGAAACGGCAGGGCGTTTACGGGCGTGCCATAACTTTGCGCCACCGCCCAGTAACACACTTCTTCCCAGTTGTAACGGTTGTGCTGCAGCCAGGCCCGGAGGCTGCCGATCTTACGTTCCCAGCGCTCCGCCAGCAACCGCTCTTTCCAGCTGAGCCAGATAAGCGACGGCACCTGGGAAGCATGCGGCGCACACGGTACAAAGGGCGCCAACTGCCGCAGCTCCTCATACCGCTGCAGGAGCAACTTGGGAATATGCTGCTGCAGTTCCAGGCAGGGCGCCTCCCTGATCCCGACGGCGGGCATGTCGTGAACAAACACCACGTGCAGGATGATACGCCCGTATTGGGGATTGTGCTGGTGTCCATGCCGGAACCAGTCGGATGTACGCAGGTGCAGCTCCACCTGGCCTACCCAGAGGGTAGCCCCGATCCTGATTTTTGCGGCCGAAAAATCCGGCCCGCCATTGTGGTTGTGAATACCGGGAAACAGTACCTGTACTGATTCTCCGCCGGTAGTGGTTAGATGATCCTGCTTAAATAGCCGGAATGCCCAGATGTGCTGGAACAGCTCTTCTGAGAGCAACGGGTTAACAAACATAAGAGATATGGTTGGGTACAAAATAATATCATCCAAAGGTAATAAAACATCGATTAATAAATAAATTCCAACTCCAATTTGGAAATCTGCTCAAAGTGATATTACCTTTGCGCCAGTTCTTACACATCACTTATCCAGAAAGGCGGAGGGACTTGGCCCTGCGATGCCTTAGCAACCTTTCCTGATTATTACAATCAGGAAAAAGGTGCTAATTCCTGCCCCGGTGCAAATCGGGGAAAGATAAGTTGGCAGAGATAATACTTCACAGATATATATAACTTTCTAAAGGAGCTCTTCCAACAATCGGGAGAGCTTTTTTTATGCCCCTTCCCCACCCCTTTCATGGATTTGTTGTTGTTTAAGTTGATCTTTAATGATATCGTTGCAGTTGGCAATTGTGCACATTGAACATCATTAAAAATAATTTATAACATGAAAACAGCTACACAACTGATTCATAGCATACCGGTAGACGAACTGACAGGCGCCATTTCTGTGCCTATCTATCAAACGTCCACTTTCGTGCAGGAATCACCCGGCATCAATAAAGGCTTTGAGTTTTCGCGGGCAAACAATCCCACGAGAAAAGTGCTGGAAGACCTCATCTGCAACCTGGAAGAAGGGTTTGCCGGATTTGCGTTTGCCAGCGGCATGTCGGCCATAGATGCGGTGCTGAAGCTGTTAAAGACCGGCGATGAAATCATGGCCGTGGAAGACACCTACGGTGGCATCTTCCAGATCTTTAACCACATGTTTGAACGCTTTGGTATCAAAGTAAATTTTGTAGATACCAGCAACCTCGATAAAGTACTGGCCGCCATTACGCCCAATACAAAAATCATCTGGCTGGAATCCCCTACCAATCCTACTTTGCGCGTTTCTGATATTAAATCTATCAGCAAAATCGCTAAACAACATAATATCCTGCTGGCGGTAGACAATACCTTCAGCACACCATTACTGCAACAGCCGTTAACGCTGGGCGCCGACCTGGTGATCCACAGCGCTTCCAAATACCTCGCAGGACACTGTGATGTGATTGCCGGCCTCGTAGTAGTAAACTCAAAAACACTGGCAGACCAGATCCGGTATAACCAGAATATTTCCGGTAGTATCCTCAGCCCGTTTGAAGCATGGCTCACCATACGCGGTATTGAAACATTATACCTGCGCCTGGAAAAACAATGCAGCAACGCCAATGCCATCGCCAACTGGCTGGCCGCACATCCCGCGGTGGATAAAGTGTTTTATCCCGGACTGGCCACACATAAAAACCATCACATTGCCCGTAAACAACAAAAAAATTACGGCGCACTGGTGAGCTTTTCCCTGAAAAGCGACAATATCAAAAATGCGATCCGTATCGTAAACGCCACCAAATTATTTAAGCTGGCAGAAAGCTTTGGCGGCGTGAAAAGCATGCTGGCCCATCCGGCTACCATGACGCATCGTACCATTCCGGAAGAATTCCGGAGAAAAACAGGTCTGCAGGACTCCTGCATCCGTTTATCAGTAGGCATCGAAGATGCCGATGACCTGATCAACGACCTGAAACAGGCGCTGGATAAATTAAACCATCCGGCCGGCAAGCAAATTACTGTTTTACAATAAGCCGCTGGCGGTTAGCACATCCCTTTCAATGTTCAGAACCTGATCATCTCTGCACAGCGAAAGACTGACTACTACGGCTGAAAGCTCAAAAAAAAGTATGGAAAACAAGATCATCAATTTAGGCATTTTCGGATTCGGCGTCGTAGGACAAGGACTCTATGAAGTTTTGAACAGAACAAAAGGTATTAATGCACGGATCAAAAAAATCTGTATTAAAGACCCTAATAAATCAAGACCCATCGATAGCAGTTACTTTACGACAGATAAAAATGAAATCCTCGAAGATCCTACCATTGACGTAGTAGTAGAACTGATCAATGACACTGAAGCAGCTTTTGAAATAGTGAGCAAAGCGCTCCGCAACGGCAAAGCCGTAGTAAGCGCCAGCAAACGTATGATCGCTGAAAACCTGCCCGCACTTTACCAGCTGCAGGCAGAAAACAAAGTGCCATTCCTGTATGAAGCGTCCAGCTGTGCGAGTATTCCCATTATCCGCAACCTGGAAGAATATTATGACAACGACCTGCTCAATGCCGTAGAAGGTATCTGTAACGGATCTACGAATTATATTCTTACTAAAATATTTGAAGAGAACCTCAGCTTTGCCACTGCCCTGCAACAGGCACAGGACCTGGGTTTCGCGGAAACAGATCCTACACTCGACATCGAAGGATATGACCCGAAATTCAAAATAGTGATCCTCCTGCTGCACGCATTCGGCACCTTTGTGAAACCGGAAGAAGTATTCAACTTCGGGATCCATCACCTCAATGATTTTGATATACAGTTTGCCAAACAAAGAAACTGTACCATCAAACTGATTGCGCAATGCCGCCGTCAGAACGGTCACGTATTTGCATACGTATTGCCGCATCTCATTAAGGAACACAACCTGCTCTACGATGTGTATAACGAATACAATGGCATCCTGCTGGAAAGCGCATTCACCGATAAACAGTTCTTTGTAGGTAAAGGCGCCGGCGGCACTGCTACAGGCAGCGCGGTATTATCCGATATCTCTGCCCTGTTATACAACTACCGCTACGAGTACAAAAAGATCAAACAAAACAATCAGCCCAGCTTTACCAATGATGTAAAACTGAAAGTATACCTGCGCTACAAAACACCCGACCAGGTAGATCTGGCAGAGTTCTTTAATATCTCTGAAAAATATGAATCTACTGAATGGCGTTATGTGGTAGGTACTATCAACTTACAGAAACTGAGAGAAGCCGGCTGGCTGAAAAATAAAGATGTGAATATTCTCGTATTGGAATAAAGAAATGTAATAAGCAAAAACCAATCATGAAAACGGCGCAGTTCCCTGCGCCGTTCCTGTTGCTTAAAAATTTTCCAGTTCTTCCACTACCCTGCTTACGGGCAGCCCCATTACATTATAGAAGCAACCGTTAATACTGTCTATCCCCACAGCGCCGATCCATTCCTGGATCGCATAAGCGCCGGCTTTATCAAAAGGTTTGTACTTATCCACGTAAAAAGTGATCTGACCGGTGGTTAACGGCTTGAAATGTACCGCCGTTGTTTTGGAAAAAGCAACTTCCTTTTCCCCCTGCTGGATTATAACGCCGGTGACTACACGATGTTCACGTCCGCTGAGGCGTGATAAAATGTCAATGGCGTCTTCACGGTCTTTGGGCTTGCCGATAATATTGTTATCCAGTACCACTACCGTATCGGCAGCAATGATAATATCGCCGGCTTCACACAGCTCCTGCACAGCGGCCGCTTTCTGACGCGCAATATGAACAGGAATATCCGGTATGGCCAGTTCGGGAGGAAAAGTTTCTGCGGTTTCTACCACCTTCACCTGGAAAGGGATGCCGGCCTGCTCCAGCAGCTGCTTTCTGCGCGGCGACTGCGAGGCCAGGATAACGGGTGCGCGGTTATACATCTTTATAAATAAAGTTTAAAAAATATCATGGATAAAATACCGGTGAGCATAATCACCTTTACCAGGGAACTCACCCTGTGATAATGTTCCGGGAGGTTTGCTTTTTTTAGCACCAGGTAAATATATACGCAGGGCACCTGTACAAACAGCAATAAATAGCCGATAGCAACATACCAGCCCAGGATCCATACGCGGATCTCCACCAGGAGAATAATAATGATCAGCGCCAGCAGCAGCGCATTACAAAAACGTTTGGCGGCCAGCACTCCCCAGGCAATGGGCAGGGTGCGGCATCCGTCTTTGCTGTCGCCCATCATATCTTCCAGGTCTTTCACAATTTCCCTGACCATAGAAATGAGGAACGCAAACAGCGCATACACCCCGATGATCTGGATCAGCTTTCTGCCGGTGGGCGACATGATAGCTTCAAAACTATGATAGATCTGTTTTTCATAAAATCCTACCACCACTACTGCCAGGGCAGTTAGTAACGAAATAACCACATTTCCGATCAGCACCTGTCTTTTAAAAGAAGTAGAATAAAACCAGAGTAGCAGGGAACAGATCACCTGGGTGAAGCCGAGGTAAAACTGTCCTGTTTTCCACGCTACCAGGAAACCCAGCGACACGCCGGCCAGGTTAAGCATGGTGTGCCAGGCCATTGCCCAGCGGCGGCTGATAATTTTGTCCAGCACCATTTTATCCGGCTTATTAACAATGTCTATGTTGATATCAAAATAGTCGTTGATAATATAGCCGGCAGCAGCCACCAGTACGGTAGACAGGCTCAGTAAAATAAATTGGGGAACCGGCAGTGACGGCTCTTCGCCGGAGCTGCGTAAAACCGGCTCTACTACGCAATATTGCAGTAAAAACTGGGTGAGGCCAATATATATCAGATTCGGGTACCTGATCAGTTTAAAAAATGCAGCCCAGAGCTTCATAGTTTTCTCTTTTATTATTTCGATGCTATTCCTTCATCCATTAACCAATGTCCGTTCAGTTTCAATACTTTTTCCATGACTTCCCTCACACAACCGTGGCCTCCGGGCAATGGGGACACGTACCTGGAAATACTTTTTATTTCAGCCGCCGCATCTGCGGGGCAGGTGGGCAAAGCCACCAGTTGCATAGGCAGATAATCCGGGATATCATCTCCCATATATAATATCTCTTCCCAGCGAAGATCATTTTCAAAAACATAATCCTGCAGCTTCTCCTGCTTATCGTGTACACCGGTGAAGATATCTTTTATACCAAGTCCCTGTAACCTGCTCACCACACTTTCTGATTTTCCTCCGGAGATAATCACCACACGATAACCTTTTTTTACCGCCAGCTGTAAAGCATAACCATCCTTAATGTTCATCCTGCGGGACATTTCGCCACCCGGCAGCAATTGCAGGGTGCCATCGGTGAGTACACCATCCACGTCCAGCACAAAGGTGGTGATAGATTTAAATAAAGCCAATACGTTCATGGGGCCAAAAATAGCCAATTACGCATTAACAATCGCTTATTCTCTATTTATTATGGAACTGGTAAATGGCGTCAGACATTACCTGGTAAACCAGTTGCAGATAGGGATCACCGGCCAGCAATTCGCGGTGGAGGCTCATGGTGGTTTCATCCTGGCGAAGCGCCGGACCGGTTTGTACCGACTCCGGTGCAAATTTTTCCAGCCGGTCGAAAGTTTCCTTTATAATAGGTTGCAGCAAATTAAAGTCAAGCTGCTCTTTTTCACAATACGCCTTTGCCTGCGCAATCAGGTGATTGGTAAAATTATTACACAATACAGCCGTGAGGTGATATTTCAGCCGTTGTTCTGAAGTAGTAATGGTAACGCTGCCGGAAATACTCTGGGCCAGCGATTGCAGCCGCCGCAGCACTTCGTCGTTGCTGGCTTCCAGCATCACCGGGATAGGCGGATAGCTCTTCACCTCCTTGCGGATCGATTGTAAGGGGTATACCACGCCGGTATTAGACGATATCCGGGAGATAGCTGCCAGGGGTACAGCCCCTGCTGTATGCGCCACCATACGCTTTCCTAAGCGCAGCTGGTCGTTCAGTTCGGGGATGGCAGCATCACTTACCGCGAGCAGGTACACATCTGCGTCCATATTTATATCCTGCAGATCATCTGTATAACCTGCGTGGAGCATTTCTCCCAGTTCCCTGGCGTGTTCCTTGTTCCGGCTCAGCACCTGTTTTACCTGGTGACCATGAATTTTTAAGAGGTGTCCGAAACAATGCGCAACATTGCCAGTGCCAACGATAACTACATCCATTATAATTAATTTTAAAATAACAAACCGCCGGTATCCATCTGATTCGTGGTTTCTAATATACGTGTTTTAGCGGGTCCCCGTTTTTTTCATTACATTACAACGTATTTTAACGTTTAAAAGTGGCCTTATTTTTTAATTTGAAGGTACTTTTATATTATTGCGGAATTCATTGAAGTAATTATTTTACAGAATTTTGCGTATTTAGCAGCACAATAAAGAAGCATACATGGCAAAAAATTTAGTTATAGTTGAGTCCCCGGCGAAAGCCAAGACCATAGAAAAAATATTGGGCAAAGACTTCGAAGTCAGGTCCTGCTTCGGTCACATACGTGACCTGGAGAAGGATGACATGGGGATAGACATTGAAAATAACTTCAAGCCTAAGTATGTGATCCCGGAAGATAAGGAAAAGGTGGTGAAAGAGCTGAAGAAGCTGGCGAAGGATACCGATGAGGTATGGCTGGCAACGGATGAGGACCGTGAAGGGGAGGCCATTTCCTGGCATCTGTGTGAGGTGTTGAACCTGGACCCTAAAACGACCAAACGTATTGTTTTCCATGAAATCACCAAGCCGGCTATAGAAAACGCAGTACAGCATCCACGCAAACTGGATATGGACCGTGTAAACGCTCAGCAGGCCCGCCGTATCCTGGATCGCATCGTAGGTTTTGAAATCTCCCCGGTACTGTGGCGCAAAATGAGTATGCGCAACTCCCTGTCCGCCGGCCGCGTACAATCCGTGGCAGTGCGACTGATCGTAGAAAGGGAAAGAGAGATCAATACCTTTACTTCAGTGAGCACCTTTAAAGTGGAAGCCTATTTCACCGGTAAGGATATAAATGGTAAAAGCATTTCTTTCAAGGCAGATGGCCCCGGCAAATTCAAAACCGCGGAAGATGCGGAGAAATTCCTGGAACAATGTGTTGGAGCTGCCTATACGGTAAAAGACATACAGGTTAAACCGGGTAAAAAATCGCCCGCAGCGCCTTTTACCACTTCCACCCTGCAACAGGAAGCCAGCCGCAAATTAGGCTACAGCGTTTCCAAAACCATGTTGCTGGCCCAGAAGCTGTATGAAAGCGGTAATATCACCTACATGCGTACTGACTCCGTAAACCTGTCGGATACCGCCATCAGTGAAATTGAAAAAGCAATTAAAACCAGTTTCGGTGACAAATACCATCAACACCGGAAATTCAAAAATAAAAATGAGTCCGCACAGGAAGCGCATGAGGCCATCCGTCCTACCTACATGGAAAACACCACGGTAGATGACAGCGATACCCGCAAACTGTACGAACTGATCTGGAAACGTACCATCGCCAGCCAGATGGCGGATGCGGAACTGGAAAAAACCACCGCCAAAATCGATATCTCTACCAACCACGAAGAGCTGAGCGCCAGTGGGGAAGTACTGAAATTCGACGGCTTCCTGAAAGTATATATGGAGAGCCACGACGATGAGGATGAAACAGAAGAAGAACAGGAAGGCTCCTTACCACCACTGGCAGTAAAACAATCGCTGGACCTGAAAGAGATGAAAGCCACCGAAAGGTTCTCCCGCCCGGCTCCCCGTTACACGGAAGCCAGCCTGGTAAAGAAACTGGAAGAACTGGGCATTGGCCGTCCATCTACCTACGCACCTACTATTACCACCATCCAGAAGCGTAATTATGTAGAAAAAAGAGATAAGGAAGGAATAAAAAGAGATTTCCGTATCCTGACCCTCAAGGCAGATAAGATCACTAAACAAACCGATGCAGAAAATACCGGCGCGGAAAAATCAAAATTATTCCCCACCGATCTGGGAATGATTGTAACCGACTTCCTGAACCAGTATTTTAATAATGTAATGGACTACGGCTTTACCGCCAAAATTGAAGGGGAATTTGACGAAATTGCCAGTGGTAAGAAGGTGTGGAACACGATGATCAGCGAATTTTATTCTCCTTTCCATAAAGATGTGGAAAACACCCTGGAAAATGCAGAACGTGTAAAAGGAGAACGTCCGCTGGGTACCGATGCCGCCAGTGGTAAGCCAATTGTAGCCCGTATGGGCCGCTATGGCCCCATGATCCAGATAGGCAGTGTGGAAGATGAGGAAAAGCCACGCTTTGCCAAATTAAAGTCCACACAAAGCATCGAAACCATCACGATGGATGAAGCGATGGAATTGTTTAAATTGCCTCGTAATCTGGGGCAGTTTGAGGACTCCGACGTAATTGTAAACATTGGCCGTTTTGGTCCTTATGCACAGCACGATAAGAAGTTTTATTCCCTGAAAAAGGAAATGGACCCTTACACCGTGGAACTGGATGAAGTAGCGCCGCTGATTGCGGAGAAACGCACTGCCAAAGACGAACGGACCATTAAGATATTTGAAAAAGAGAAAATTCAGATCCTGAAGGGCCCATATGGTCCTTATATTAAGCAAGGCCTGAAGAACTATAAGATACCAAAGGAGAAAATAGATAACGCAGCTGATTTAACAGTGGAAGATGCCAAAGCGATCATTGAAGACGTTAAAGCCAATCCACCGAAGAAAAAGGCCCCTCCCAGAAAGAAGAAAGCTGAATAACACTGTGGTAAGAATATGCTGAAAAATGGGGCAATGATAATAACTGCAGTGTGAAGGGTATGCTTATTATTTAATTTGCCGACAGGATCACATTATTTAATGATTACCACATGATCATAATAATGGTATGAACGAAAACAGAGAAATAAACGCTTTGTTCCACCTGTTGGATGATCCGGATCTGGAGGTATTTGATACGGTTGCCAGTAAAATATTACTGTACGGTAAAGATATCATTCCGAACCTGGAGAATTTGTGGGAGAATACAATTGACGAGGCTATTCAGGAAAGGATAGAACTGCTCATTCACCGGGTACATTACCAGGATTTGCAGGCGGCGTTACGTGTATGGGGACTTTCAGAAACACAGGACCTGATGCAGGGCGCCATACTGGCGGCCCGGTACCAGTTTCCCGATCTCATGGATGCACAGATCATCGCGGAAATAGACCGGATCAAACGTAATATCTGGCTGGAACTCAATAATTATCTTACACCACTGGAACAGATCAATGTGCTCAACAGCATGATCTATAACTACTTTGGCCTCAAAGGAGAAGAAGTTTCCTACCAGCGTAAAAATCAATTTTTTATTAACCAGGTGATAGAATCCAAAAAAGGTAACCCCGTTACCAATGGGATCATCTATCAGAGCCTGTGCGCCATGCTGGATTTACCGGTGTATGCGGTGAATATCCCGCGGCAGTTTATCCTGGCGTATTTCGACAGCTACATTGATTTTTCCACCCCGGTAGAACCTGACGACCACCGGATCCTCTTCTTTATAGATCCCATACAGGGCCAGATCTACACCCAGCAGGATGTGGATACCTATCTGAAAAGAGTATCCGTACCACCGGTGCCTTCTTACTTCAAACCACAATCCAACAAACGCATTGTGCAGTTCTTACTGGAAGAATTATCCAAGTGCTTCCGGGACGACAAAGACGCTTACAAACAGGATGAGCTGATCAACCTGGCAAGCATACTCGAAGATTAATCCTGTTACCGGTATACATCACTAAAAAGCCCACCGCATAAGCGATGGGCTTTTTAATTTCTTGCAAGAAAAGATATTATTGTTATAATAATCTCTTACTTAGCTGGAGTTGCAGCAGCAGCAGAATCAACTGGAGCAGTTACAGCAGCAGAATCAACGTGAGCAGCAGAATCAACTGGAGCAGTTGCTACTGGAGCAGCGTTCATAGTGTCTACTGGTGCAGTTGCAACAGAATCAGTAGCAGGAGTGCTACCACCGTTACAAGCAACGAAGAACATGCCAGCGGCAACAGCGAATACGAATAATTTTTTCATTTTTTAGGTTGTTTTATTTTTAAAACCGCCGCAAAGGTATGCAAAATTTATAAAATACAAAATCTGCACTCCTTTTTTCCGGTAAGTATTTATTTTTTTCTGAAGAAGATCTTCAAAGGCACACCCGTGAAATTAAATTTCGTACGGATCTGGTTCTCCAGGTAGTTACGATACGGTGTTTTCACATCATCCGGGAGGTTACAGAAAAAGGCAAATGCCGGTGTATGCGTAGGAATCTGCGTTACGTACTTGATACGGATAGGAATACCCCTTACCACCGGTGGATGATATGCTTCAATCGCTTTCAGCAACACATCATTCAGTACGGAAGTCTGGATCCGGCGTTTACGGTTTTCGTATACGTCGAGCGCTGTTTCAATAGCCTTGAAAATACGCTGCTTTTCAGTTACAGAGGTGAAGATGATGGGCACATCAGAAAATGGCGCCAGTCGCTCTTTCAGCGTTTTTTCATAATCCCTCGCGGTGTTGGTACCTTTTTCCACAAGGTCCCATTTGTTCACCAGTACCACTACGCCTTTGCCTTTACGGGCAGCGAGACTGAAAATGCTGAGATCCTGTGCCGTGATACCTTTTTCAGCATCCAGCAACAGCATTACCACATCAGATTCATCTACCGCCTTGATGGCGCGGATCACGGAATAAAATTCCAGGTCTTCATGCACCTTCGTTTTACGACGGATACCTGCGGTATCAATCAGCATGAAATCTTTCTGGAACATATTATAGCGGGTGTGAATGGTATCGCGGGTAGTACCTGCAATATCGGAAACGATATTACGCTCTACGCCTACCAATGCATTCAGCAGGGATGACTTCCCTACGTTAGGCTGACCAATGATCGCTATTTTAGGAATATCTGTATCCAGTCTTGCGTCTTCCATCTCCGGGGTAATAAAGCTTACCACGTCGTCGAGCAATTCGCCGGTACCGCTACCCGTCATGGAAGAAAGGAAGTGGATATGATCGAAGCCCATACTGTAAAATTCTGTGGCTTCCAGTTGACGCTGACTGTTATCTACTTTATTTACTACCAGGAAAACCGGTTTGGAAGTACGACGCAGGATATTTGCCACGTCTGCATCCAGGTCGGTAATACCGGTGGTTACATCACACATGAAGATGATTACATTGGCCTCTTCCATTGCCACTTTTGCCTGCTTGCGAATCTCCCGCTCAAATACATCATCACTGTTGGTTACAAATCCGCCAGTATCGATTACGTTGAAGGTTTTGCCGTTCCAGTCGGCAATACCGTATTGACGATCGCGGGTTACACCGCTCTGGTCATCCACGATGGCCTTCCGTTGTTCCAGTAAACGATTGAACAACGTTGACTTGCCTACGTTGGGGCGACCCACTATAGCTACTGTAAATCCTGCCATTTTTTATTATATTTTGTCGTACTAACCTGGATAATACATCCAGGAATTTTTCAATGATTAATATCCGTATTCCTTCAGGAAAGTGTCGTTGTCGCGCCATTTGCCGCGAACTTTCACAAACAGTTCCAGGAATACTTTCCGCTCAATAAATTTCTCTATCTCCTGCCGGGCTAATGTTCCCAGCTCGCGGATGGATTTGCCCTTTTCACCGAGGATAATTCCTTTCTGGGTGTCGCGGGTTACGATGATTTCAGCAGTGATCTTCGTCAGTGTTTCCTTCTCCTGGAATTGTGTAACAATTACCGTGGTGTGATAAGGAATCTCTTCTTCAAACAGCTGGAATACTTTTTCACGGATCATTTCTGCCACTAAAAAGCGTGTAGACTTATCCGTTAGTGTATCATCCGGGTAGAACGGGTTGCCATCAGGCAGCAGCTTTATTATTTCAGCCAGCAGCTCCTTAATACCTTTCTTCTGCATAGCAGACACGGGTACTACCGCTGCTGCTTTGCCCCAGGCTTTGGCGCGTTCTACTAAAACTTCCATATCCTCTTTGAGGATATTATCCATTTTATTAAGGATGAGAACAATGGGTACTTTGAGTTTCAGTGAATCAAACAATTCCAGGTTTTCTTCCATAGAATCTTTCGAATCCATGATCAGCAAAGCCACATCCGCATCTTCGAGGGCCGATTTAACCGCACCCATCATTTTCTCGTGCAGCTTGTATTTGGGATCAATGATACCCGGCGTGTCAGAAAAAACGATCTGATACGCAGGATCCGTTAATACGCCTGTAATACGGTGCCGCGTGGTTTGCACTTTGGGGGAAATAATAGCCAGCTTCTCGCCGATAATGGCGTTCAGCAACGTGCTTTTTCCCGCATTGGGCTTACCAAAAATATTTACAAAACCTGCCTTATGCATGATGACATTTAAAACCTGGTGATGTTGCTTTCACAACTCAAACTTACCGAAATAAAAAAAGCCGAATTTCTTCGGCTCTTAATCTTTTTTATGGACTCCTCAGTCCTATTTTGTAGCGAGGAGCGGATTCGAACCACTGACCTTCGGGTTATGAGCCCGACGAGCTACCTCTGCTCTACCTCGCAATGAGGGTGCAAAGATACAAATATTTCAATCCACTCCAAATCTTTTTTAAAAGAAACACAAAAAGCCAACCGTAACTGGTTGGCTTTCATATTGGAATGCTTCATACATTGTTAGAATGGAAGATCGTCAGCGGGCTGCTCCTGAACGGGCTCTGCCTCGGGTACGGTCATTTCAGCAACCGGTGTCTTCCGCTTTTCCTCATCCTTACGGCTGAGTAACTGCAGCGAAAACACCCGGAGCCTGATGGCCCCGCATAACGCACCGGTAGCGGTACTCACATAAGCCTCCAGTTTTGGAGCGCCTTCTACGTACACCATTACACCCTGCGTTAAATAAGGAGCTACATTGGCCTTGTCCCAGAGCGAGCAATCCACCCAGGTGGTTCTTTCTTCCAGTATGCCCTGCGCGTTTTTAAAACGCTCATTTACCGCTACCGGAAAATTGAAAACAGTGGCGCCGTTGACTTCTTTTTTCACTACATCGCGGCCAAGATGCCCGATAAACTGAAGTTTCATCATCAGAAATAAAGATTTAAATGATTAAAAATTTATGAAAGATGACTGAGAGAAGTATCTCTGAAAATTACACCTTTTTCCTTCTCCCAAAAAATAATTTCTGATTTATTATAGATACAAGTATACCTTTGCATTAACACAACACATGGGGTGCCTTACTTTCAGGCTGAGATCACACCCAATGAACCTGGACCAGGTAATGCTGGTTAGGAATGAACTAACAGAAAACAGACATACTTAAAATGAAACAGCTAATGTTATTAGTGCTGCTATCTATAGCAGGCGCTTTACATGCACAATCCCTGGTTACCGGTACCGTTACCAGTAAAGCCAGCGGCCAGCCACTGGAGGGTGTTACCATCTCCGTCAACCAAACCGGCGCTGTTACCGACAGCAGAGGCCACTACAGTATTCATCTTCCTAAAAAAGGAAACTATCCCTTAACCGCCAGCTACATCGGCTTCAAAACATTTACTACTACCATCACGGCGAATAATGCCACGCAACTGACGGACATTGCACTGGAAACAACCGCACTGTTTGTAAAGCCGGTAGAGATCAGCAGCTTACGCGCCGGTAAAAATTCGCCTTTCGTAAACACCACTTTAACAGCAGCGGATATTAAAAAACAAAACCTCGGTCAGGATCTGCCCATTCTGCTGGATCAGCAGCCCGGCGTGGTAACCAACTCTGACGCGGGTACCGGTATCGGCTACACCGGCATGCGTGTACGCGGGTCCGATATCACCCGTATCAACGTTACGGTAAATGGTATCCCGGTAAACGATGCAGAATCGCAGGGAACGTTTTTTGTAAACATGCCCGACTTTGCCTCCTCCGTTAGCAGCGTTCAGCTGCAACGCGGCGTAGGTACCTCCACCAACGGCGCCGCCGCTTTTGGCGCCACGCTGAACCTCAGCACCAACGAATTCAATGAAAAAGCATACGGCGAAATCAGCAACAGCTACGGTTCTTTCAATAGCTGGAAACATACGGTGAAAGCAGGTTCCGGCCTCATCAACGATCACTTCACCATTGATGCCCGCCTCTCCAAAATATCATCAGACGGGTATATCGACCGCGCCACTTCCGATCTGCGCTCTTTCTATACTTCCGCCGCCTATGTTTCTGCCAAAACAGCCATCAGGCTCAATGTCTTCTCCGGAAAAGAAAAAACATACCAGGCATGGAATGGCGTACCACAGGCACTCCTGGAAACAGACCGCACCTACAATTCTGCCGGCACCGATAAACCAGGCACTCCTTACGATAATGAAACGGATAACTACCAACAGGATCATTACCAGCTATTCCTGAACCAGGAAATAAATTCACATCTCAACTTCAACGTAGCCTTCCACCTTACCCGCGGACGCGGCTACTACGAACAATATAAAGCGCAGCAAGCCTTCTCGGAATACGGATTGACAGGACCCGTGATCAACGGCAAACAGGTAGATACCACCGACCTTGTCCGGCAGCTGTGGCTGGATAACTACTTCTATGGTTCCGTATTTTCCGTAAACCGCACCGGCAACAAATTCAACTGGAGCCTGGGCGGCGGCTGGAACCGCTATACCGGCGATCATTATGGCAAAATCATCTGGGCGCAAACAGGTATCGATAAAGACCATGAATATTATAGATATCCCGCTGCCAAAAACGATTTCAATGTTTACTGGAAAGGAGAATATAAACTCACATCTGCACTGAGCATTTTTGCAGATATGCAGTACCGCAACATCATGTACAACATGGATGGCTTTGAAGCTGCACCTACATACATGGCACACGTGAATTATAATTTCTTTAATCCGAAGGCAGGTATCTCCTACAACATTAACCCTACCAACCGTGTATTCGCTTCGGTAGCCATTGCGCACAAAGAGCCTAACCGTGTTGACTTTGAAAACAACTTCGGCACAGCAACACCCAAACCGGAAGTACTCCGCGATGTGGAAGCCGGCTATTCATGGAACAACAACATCGCTGCTATCCAGGCGAACGTTTATTACATGAACTATAAAAACCAGCTGGTGCAAACAGGTATGCTCAACGATGTTGGCGCATACATCCGCACCAACATTCCCAAAAGCTACCGCATGGGTATTGAAGTAAATGGAAATGTAAAACTGGGCAGCCTCGTGAGCGTAGCCGCCAATGCAGCTTTGAGCCAGAACAAAGTACTGGACTATCATGCCATTACTTACGATGCCGGCTATACGCCGCATACACAGGTGTTCAACAAAACAGATATCTCGTTCTCTCCTTCCTTCGTAGGTGGGTTAACGTTAACCGTGAAACCGGTGAAGAACCTGAACATCGATGTATTGGGCAAATATGTAAGCCGCCAGTATATGGATAACACCTCTAATGTAGCTGGCAGCCTGGATGCTTACTTTGTAAACAACCTGCGTATCAACTACGTAGTGCCGCAACCGTTATTCCGTGAACTAGGACTGCAATTCATGCTGAACAATATTTTCAACGTGAAGTATGAACCCAACGGAAGTACCTACAGCAGCTACGATCAGGCCAGCAACCGCGTGGTGTACGACAATTATTATTACCCGATGGCAGGGATTAATTTCTTTGCCGGAGTAACTATAGGATTCTAAAAGATACAGGCATAAAAAAAGCGAGGTAATCACCTCGCTTTTTTTATGCCTGTATCTTATCAACTATTTAGTAATTTCTCTATCGCTTTATCCACCGATTCAAAAGGGAAGCCTTTTATCACCGCATCCATTTGCGCGGCAATCTGTTGTGTACCTAAATTGCCGATGCTGCCTGCATGGGTATGCTTCACGGCTTTATCAGGAGAGAAGGTACCATTTTCAATGTCCATGCCTACTTTCTTATAGGCTTCACGGAACGGCGTACCCTGCAACACCAGGTTGTTTACCACTTCCACACTGAACAGGTATTGGTACTTATCATCATCCAGTATGTTTTCCTTTATGCGTACATTTTCCAGCATCAGGCGGCTCATGCGGATACAGTCTTTCAGCGTTTGGAAAGCAGGGAATAAATTTTCTTTCAGCAGCTGCAAATCGCGGTGGTAGCCGGAAGGCAGGTTGGTGGTCATCATGGCAATTTCATTGGGCAATGCCTGGAGTTTGTTGCCATGAGAGCGGATCAGTTCCCATACATCCGGGTTCTTTTTATGCGGCATAATGCTGGAGCCGGTGGTGAGTTCATCCGGGAAGCTGATAAAGCCGAAGTTCTGGTTCATGAACAAACATGCATCCATTGCCATTTTAGCAATGGTAGCTGCGATGCCAGCCAGTGCAAAAGCCACTATTTTCTCCGTTTTACCGCGTCCCATCTGTGCGTATACTACGTTGTAGTTGAGCGCATCAAAACCCAGCAAAGCGGTGGTAAGCTCACGGTCAAGGGGGAACGAAGATCCGTAACCGGCTGCGGAGCCGAGCGGGTTTTTGTTCACTACTTTATAAGCGCCCTGTAACATGGTGAGGTCGTCTACCAGGCTTTCGGCGTAGGCGCCAAACCATAATCCGAAGGAAGAAGGCATGGCAATTTGCAGGTGGGTGTAACCCGGTATCAGGTGTGCTTTGTATGCTTCACTTTTTTGCTGTAGCAGGTGGAACAACGCAAGCACTTCCTCGGTCATGGTTTGCAGTTCATGACGCAGGAACAGCTTCAGATCTACTAAAACCTGGTCGTTGCGGGAACGCCCGCTGTGGATCTTCTTGCCTACTTCGCCCAAACGGCGGGTCAGCAACAGTTCTACCTGTGAGTGGATATCTTCCACTCCTTCTTCCAGTTTAAAATCACCGGATTGAATTTCCTGGTAGATGTTTTTGAGTTCCTGTTTTAATATCGTGAGTTCTTCTGCTTCCAGCAATCCTATACTTTGCAGCATGGTGATATGTGCCATAGAACCCAGCACATCAAACGGCGCCAGGAAGGCGTCCATTTCACGGTCTTTTCCTACGGTGAATGTTTCCACCGCTGCTAAGGAGGCTTTATCTTTTTGCCACAATTTCATAATACTATAGTTTTTCCACGCGGTGTTAAAGCGTGAAATTAAAAATCATATTTACCAAAGATACACTACTGGATCATTTCCAGTAACTGGATATAGCTCTGGATACCGTCTTTGATTTCATGCAGGTGAATATATTCATCTGCGGTATGTGAGCGGGCAGAATCGCCGGGACCCATTTTCACAGAGGTAGCCGGGATCAGCGCCTGGTCGGACGTGGTAGGCGATCCGTAACAGGTTTTACCCACGCTTATGCCTGCCTGTACAAACGGATGTTCCATTGGAATAAAGGAAGGCCGCATTCTCATGGACCGTGGCTTTACTTCGCAGGATACATTGGCCCGGATCATTTCCAGCAGTTCTTCCAGTGTATATTGATCGGTAGCCCGTACATCCACTACAAAGGTGCAGTCGGCCGGTACTACGTTATGCGCTTTATTGGAGGTATTGATCACGGTGACGCTCATCTTCACGGGGCCCAGTGTTTCCGATACTTTCGGGAAACGGAAATCTTTGAACCAGTTCAAATCAGGCAATGCTTTATACAACGCATTTTCTCCTTCTTCCCTGGCGGCGTGGCCTGCCTTGCCGTAGCTGGTGCAATCCAGTACCATCAGTCCTTTTTCGGCGATGGCCAGTTGTGTTAAAGTGGGTTCTCCCACAATAGCAAACTCAATAGCGGGCAGTTTCGGCAGGATACTTTCTATCCCGTTGGCGCCACTGATCTCCTCTTCTGCAGTGGCTGTGAGGATGATATTGTAGCCCAGGTCACTGCGATGATAAAAATGCAGGAACGTCGCAATCAGGCTAACCAGGCAACCGCCGGCATCATTGCTACCGAGGCCGTAGAGCTTTCCGTCTTCCACATCCGGACTAAAAGGATCGCGGGTATATTGTGGATTGGGTTTTACGGTATCATGATGGGAGTTCAGGAGTATATTACGTTTGGAGGGATCGTAATGTTTATTGAGGGCCCAGATATTATTGAGATGCCGCTCATGCGGAATATCCATTGCCGTCAGGAACTCACTGATCAGTTGCGCGGTGCCGTCTTCTTCGCGGCTTAATGAAGGGGTGGCGATCATCTGTTTGAGCAGGGCCACCGCCACATCATATAGTTTTTCGTTCCACATAGGTTAGCATATTAGAGTGCCTGCCACTTTCGGGGTTGTATTGCTCAGAACATCGTCTGCATGCCCTATCAGCACTTCTTTTACACCATTGTCAATTGCCCCGAAAGCATTTTGCAGTTTAGGCAATATCCCGTCTGTCAGTATTTTTTCTTCCAGCAGTTGCTGGTAAATTTCTTTGTTGATGAGATTAATAACGGATTCATCATCTGCAGGATCACGCAACACCCCTTTCTTTTCAAAGCAGTAAATCAGCCGTACACTGTAGTGCTGTGATAAAGCAATAGCCAGCGAAGAGGCAATGGTATCTGCATTGGTATTCAGGATCTGGCCATTACCATCATGCGTAAGCGGGGCAAACACCGGCGTAATCCCGGTATCCAGCAATGCTTTCAGCGGACCTGTATGCAGGATCTCCGTACGTATATCTCCTACAAAACCGTAGTCGATTTCCTTTACCGGTCTTTTTACCGCAGGAATGATGTTGGCGTCGGCACCGGTTAAACCGATGGCATTACAGCCATTGGCCTGTAATTTGGCTACCAGCTGTTTGTTTACCAAACCACCGTATACCATTGTTACCACGTCGATAGTGTCTGCATCGGTGATCCGTCTGCCGTCTACGTATTTCGATTCAATACCCAGCTTATCACCGATACGGGTAGCGATTTTACCGCCGCCGTGTATCAGGATCTTTTTACCGGGAATTGCTGCAAACTTCTCCAGGAAGGTTTGCAGCAATGCCGGGTTATCGATTACGTTTCCGCCTACTTTGATAATAAATAAGTCGATCATAATTATCCTTTCAGTATTTCACTCAACACTGCCTGGGCTGCCCATACCCGGTTACCGGCTTCCCGGATAACGATGGATTGCGGACCGTCCAGTACTTCATCTGCAATCACTACATTCCTTCTTACCGGCAGGCAGTGCATTACTTTGGCCGCATTGGTGAGTTTGAGTTTTTCGTTGGTAAACATCCAGGAAGGATCTGTACAGGTAATTTTGCCATAGTCTCTATAAGAAGACCAGTTTTTCACATATACAAAATCCGCGTCCTGCAAGGCTTTATCCTGATCGTATTCAATTTGTGCATTACCGGAAAATTTCTCGTCCAGTTCGTAGCCTTCCGGATGGGTGATCACAAAATCTGCTTCGCCCCATGCGTTCATCCATTGTGCAAAAGAGTTGGGAACAGCCTGTGGCAGCGCTTTTACGTGAGGCGCCCAGGTCATTACCACTTTAGGTTTACGGGTTTGCTGCCAGTTTTCCTTGATGGTAATTACGTCTGTTAAACTCTGTAAAGGGTGCAGGGTAGCGCTTTCGAGGCTTACTACCGGCACACCGGCATACTTAATGAACTGGTTAATATATTTCTCTGTATAATCTTCTTCTTTATTTTTCAACCCCGGAAAAGTACGGATGGCCAGTATATCAAAGTACTGTCCCATTACTGCCGCCGCTTCTTTCACGTGTTCGGTGGTGTTTCCATTCATCACCACGCCATCATTCATTTCCAGCGCCCATCCTTCCTTATCGATGTTAAACACGATCGGTTCCATACCCAGGTTCTTTGCAGCGATCTGTGTACTTAAACGTGTTCGCAAACTGGGATTCAGGAATATCATTCCCACTGTTTTGTTCTTACCTAATTCCTTATCCCTGAAAGGATCTTTCTTGTAGTTCAGCGCAATGTCCACTAACCGCGGGACACTGGGAACATCTGCTGTAGAAATAAATTGTTTCATTTCGCTTATAGGCTTTAAACAGGCAGTGGAAAGATGTTAAAGGCACACTGCCTGCCGTACATGGTTGTTTACTTATTTATTTAATGCTTTTCCGAATGCTTCCAGGAACTGATCTGCGTGGGCCTGTGTAAGCGCCAGGGAAGGAAGCAAACGGATCACGTTTGGTTTTGCTTCACCGGTGAAGATCTTATGGGTATGCAGCAGTTCTTTTCTCACGTGTGATAATTCTTCCGGGAGATCTATACCGATCATCAAACCACGGCCTCTTACTTCTTTCACCTTATCAAATGTGCGCAGCTGTTCCATGAGATAGTTACCTACCGTAGCTGCGTTGTCCATCAGTTTTTCCGCCTGTATGGTTTCCAGTACTGCCAGGGCTGCTGCGCAGGCCAGGTGATTACCACCAAAGGTAGTGCCCAGCATACCATACACCGCATGGAATTTTGGTGCAATGATGATGGCGCCGATCGGGAAACCATTTCCCATTCCTTTCGCCATGCTGTAGATATCCGCGTTTACACCCGCAAAATCGTGCGAGTAGAATTTACCGCTGCGGCCATATCCACACTGTACGGAGTCTGCAATGAACACGGCGTTGTGCGCATCACACAGGCTCCTGATCTTCCGCAGGAAAGATTCGCTGGCTACGTTGATACCACCTACACCCTGGATACCTTCAATGATCACGGAGGATACTTCATACTGCTGGAAAGCCTGTTCCAGTGCGGCTTCATCTTCCCAGGGTAAAAATACCACGTTGTCTGTTTCATTTACCGGCGCTACAATTTTCGGATTGTCGGTAGCCGCTACTGCCAGGGAGGTTCTGCCGTGAAATGCTTTCTTAAAAGCAATGACTTTCTTTTTACCGTTGTAAAAAGAGGCCAGCTTCAGTGCATTTTCATTGGCTTCCGCACCGGAGTTGCACAGGAACAGCTGATAGTCTTCCTTACCGGAAACTTTGCCCAGCAAGGCGGCCAGCTCTTCCTGTAAAGGCATCTTTACAGAATTGGAATAAAAGCCTACTTTATGCAACTGGTCTGTAAGGCGCTTTACATAATGTGGATGCGTGTGACCAATAGAGATCACTGCATGCCCGCCATACAGGTCCAGGTATTGTGTGCCCTTGTTGTCCCAAACGTGGGAGTCCTGGGCTTTTTCTATAATGATATCGTTAACGGGATATACGTCGAACAGTTTCATGTTGGCAATAAATTGAAAATGATAAAAACACTTAGAACACGATGGACTTCAGTTTCAGTCCTGCCGTTTCATCCAGTCCGCACATCAGGTTCATGTTTTGCACTGCCTGACCGGAAGCGCCTTTCAGCAGGTTGTCTTCAATGGAATGGATCACCAGTTTGTTACCGGTTTTTTCCAGTTGAATCAAACACTTGTTGGTGTTCACTACCTGCTTCAGATCGATCTGTTTATCGCTTACATGTGTAAACGGATGACCGGCGTAGAAGTCTTTATACAGCTTCACAGCCTCTTCCAGCGATAAGTCGGTTTGCAGGTACGAGGTTACCCAGATTCCTCTTGGATAATCGCCGCGTACGGGAACAAAATTCACCTCACCATTGAAGCCTGGCTGCAACAGCTGCAGGCTTCGTCGTATTTCTTTCAGGTGCTGATGATTCAGCACTTTATAGGTGGAAATATTATTGGCCCTCCAGGTAAAATGCGAGGTAGCCTGTAAGCTTTGTCCCGCCCCGGTAGAACCGGTGATACCGGTGGTATGTACTTCCGTGAGCAGCCCCGCCTTTGCCAGTGGTAACAGGCCCAGCTGGATACCGGTAGCAAAGCAGCCGGGGTTGGCAATGTTCTGCGCAGTTTTTATCAGGTCGCGTTGCATTTCGGGTAAACCGTATACAAAAGCGCGGTCCTTTACGGTTTCGCCTAAACGAAAATCCTGGCTCAGGTCAATCACTTTTACATGGGCAGCCACCTCATTTGCTTCGAGGAACTTTTTAGATTCGCCGTGGCCCAGGCAAAGAAACATCACATCAACATCGTTGCTCAGCTCGCCGGTGAACAGTTGTTCTGTTTCTCCTAACAGATCTGCGTGTACTGCGTACAAAGGATTGCCAGCATTACTACGGCTATGTACAAACGAAATAGTAACATCCGGGTGATTCAGTAAAAGCCGGATCATTTCACCGCCTGTATACCCTGCCCCGCCTACAATTCCTGCTCTTATCTTTTTATCATTTGCCATTGCCTGCTGATTTAGATAGAATTTTTAACCTGGTGCCAGATCATTGTCTGGTTACCAAAAATTTTGCTGAACCCTCTTACGTCATCTCCGCTCCAGCCGGTGTTCATTTCACCGTATTTACCAAACTTGCTGCTCATCAGGTCGTAAGGAGAGTTGATACCGGTAACCTGGAAACGGTAAGGCATAAGGGTAACAAATACTTCGCCGGAAACATTTTCCTGGGTGTTTTGCAGGAAGGCTTCGATGTCGCGCATAACCGGGTCCATGATCTGACCTTCATGCATGTAGTTACCATAAAACTGGGCCAGTTGATCTTTCCAGCTCAACTGCCATTTTGTTAACACATGTTTTTCCAGTGCGTGATGCGCTTTGATGATTACCATCGGCGCAGCGGCTTCAAATCCTACACGTCCTTTGATACCGATGATGGTATCGCCTACGTGGATATCGCGGCCAATGGCAAAAGGACCGGCGATGGTTTGTAAATATTGAATAGCTTCAGATGGATGACCAAAAGTTTTGTCGTTCACACCAGTAAGCTCACCTTTTTCAAAAGTCAATTTCACCTGCTCTTCGCCCTGCTTTGTGAGTTGGGTAGGCCATGCCGCTTCAGGCAGCATACCGTTGGAGGTGAGTGTTTCTTTTCCGCCAACAGAAGTTCCCCACATACCTTTGTTGATAGAGTACATGGCTTTTTCAAAGTTCACTTCTACTCCTTTGGATCTGAGGTAGGAGATCTCTTCTTCGCGGCTCAGTTTCAGATCACGGATCGGGGTAATGATTTCCACGCCGGGGATCATAATATGGAACACCATATCAAAACGTACCTGGTCGTTACCGGCGCCGGTGCTGCCGTGCGCTACTGCGTCGGCTCCTACTTCCTTCACATATTCCGCGATGGCCAGTGCCTGGCTCATGCGCTCTGCGCTTACGCTCAGCGGGTAGGTATTATTTTTCAGTACATTACCGAAGATGAGGTATTTGATCACACCATCATAATAAGAACGTATTGCATTAACAGTTTTATGACTTTTAACGCCCAGGCTGTAAGCGCGCTTTTCTATTTCCTGCAGCTCTTCTTCAGAAAAACCGCCAGTGTTTACAATCACTGAATGCACTTCATATCCTTTTTCTTCGGTCAGATATTTAACGCAATAGGAAGTATCAAGTCCTCCGCTAAATCCCAGTACTACTTTTTTCATTATGACATCTTTTTTTATAAATCCAGATAACAATATTGATGATCCTGTAGTCAGAACAGGAAAAATTTCTTTTTAGATCCGGTGGCGCCACCTTCTTTTTTGCTTTTCAGCAAAACAAATCTTTTAAAACGTAACCATCGCTCGTAGAGCTTTATGTTTCCTTTAAATCTGCGGCGGCGTCTGGCGTGGTGCATATGGCCGCTTGCGCTCACGGATAATTGTGGCTGCGGTTGTGGTTCAGGAACCGGCGCTTTGTCGGCCATTGCTTTTTCTTCTGCTTCCTTCAGTTTTTCCAGCGGGTTGTACAGCATGGCCGTGCACAAGCAGTTCTTCCTTTCTTTAGCAGTGAGGATGTCGAAGTTCACGCAGCTTCTGCAGCCTTTCCAGAACTCTTCATCATCGGTGAGTTCAGAATAGGTTACCGGCTCGTATCCGAGTTCGGAGTTGATTTTCATTACTGCGAGACCGGTGGTTAAACCGAAGATCTTGGCATCCGGGTATTTCTCTCTCGACAGTTCGAATATTCTCTTTTTGATCGATTTAGCCACACCGTGGCCTCTGAAGGCGGGATTAACGATCAGACCCGAATTCGCCACAAATTTCTCATGACCCCAGGCTTCAATATAGCAGAAGCCTACCCATTCGCCCTTATCGGTAACAGCAATTACCGCCTTGCCTTCGTTCATTTTCAGCTCTACATAGTCAGGGGAACGCTTCGCAATGCCGGTTCCTCTTGCTTTTGCAGATGATTCCATCTCGTCTGTGATGGTATTTGAATAGTGAATATCGTCAGGAGTGGCTACCCTAACGATGATATGTTGATTTTCCAACTTTTTAAATTGAAATCGTGAATCAATAAACTAACTTGAAATTCCATTGCTGGAAAGGTTCACCGGAGGATTGGGGAATCACGGTGCGATAGCGGCCATATTCAGACAAGCGCTATCAAATTCTAGGTCGTCGGGAAAGAAATCTAAAGACATTGAACCCAACAGAATATACCCCCTCGGTTAAAGCGGGATGATATGCAGAAATGTTGGTATGAGTTGCGGTTTTTTCCAACTTCAGTTCAGCGTTAAATTGTTATAAATATTGTCTTTAGTTTAGATTATCGGCAAAGTTATAACAATATCCTTTTAAATAGTCGAATTTTTTTTGAGTTGAGAAGAATTTTAACAAACGCGGATGTTGTCTTTCCCGGGATTACACTGATTGAGTTGATTTGGTTAATTATATATTGTGATTTTTATACTGATAATTAGCCAATTATGCTGATTTTAAACAAAATTGGGGAGATAAAAATGGAACATCCATTTCTATCTCCCCAAATCATTTAAAATCCCAAAAGCAAAATCCAAGTAATCAGTATAATCAGCCGAATCCCGGGAAAGACAAACTTCGCTCTCAGCGGGTAATCACGCCTAACTCGGCAATGGCCGCCTGCGGCTGCTTTTCATCTGCCGGCGAAGTAGCCACAAAGCGGATGTAGCGGGCGCTGGTCTTTTTGAAAGCCACCGTTTGCTGCACCGGGTTGTTTTTGATATTGGCAAACTGACCGCTGGCTACCGGGCTGCTCCAGTTTTTACCGTCGGTGCTGGTGTAAAACTCATAGCCGTAAATGATGCCTTCGCCAACCGGAGGAGTGTACGTAAATCCTTTCAGGGAAAGGGTTTCGCCCAGATCCACCTGCAACTCATGCGGATATCCTTTATTGCCTGCCACATAAACAGTGGCGTTGCTGCCATCTATGGCTTTAGCAGGGTCATTGTCTTTGGCGGCAGCCTCCGGGGAAATTATTTTCCATTTGGCAGCAGCGATATCAAAGGTGGTGGTAACTGTTTCGCTGGCAGTTTTGCCGTTATCCAGGAACGCTTTGGCGCGTACCACGCCGCCCCGGGGCAAGTTGATAACAGTAGTTTCTGCAGAGATATACTTCAGCGACTTCACGGTAGGTTCGCTGCCATCCAGGGTGTAGTGAATATCAGGATCGCCGGATTCGCTGTGGATCCATACTTTCCCGTCGGCAGTACGGCCAATCTGCGGCAAAGTAAGTAACCCCGGCGCTTTATACAGCTGCACTTCACTGATCACCGGCGCCGCCTTTGCATCCAGGATATTGATGCGCACCTGTGTGGTGGTGTAATCCTTCAAACGCAAAATACGCTTGTGACCAATGGTGGTTTCGCTGGCAATCTGCTTCCAGGCGCCCTGTTCCAGCACTTCTACGTTGAAGGCTTTCACACGCTGACCCAGCGCAATGTATTCCTGCAGCACCAGCCTGTTAAAGGTAACCGGCTGCTTATAGGTAAGCGTGATGGTAGTAGTGGTGGCATCGTCGGTAGTGGCCCAGTAAGTGGTGTTGGTGCCATCATTCAGGTTAGACACCTTTACAGCTTTATTGTTGCTGCGGGTGTTGGTGGCAGTTACTACTGCACGTTTTGCCAGGTTGTTTTTGAAAGACGCATCCAGCACACGGCGCAGCTCCATCAGGCGGGTAGAGTCGTTCGGATGGATAAGACCATCCCGGTCTACCGGCACATTGAGGATCAGGTTACCGTTGCGGCCCACGGAGCCGTAATAGATATCGAGCAGCGAGGACACAGATTTTACCTTATCGTTTGTTTCGGGGCTGTAAAACCATCCTGGCCGGATAGATACGTCGCATTCTGCGGGGATCCATTGTTCGCCATCCTCATTACCTTCATTGAGTGACTTGGTAGCCGGACCATTTGCGCCCGGTGCGAAACCTTTTACATTCAGTGTACTCCAATTGGTAGTGCCGGCAATACCGTTCTCATTACCCACCCAGCGGCAGCCCGGTCCCACATCACTAAAGATCACGGCATTGGGCTGATTTTTATAGACTACGCTGTGGAACAGGTTCCAGTCGTACGGCTGCTTGATATTACCGCCATTGGCGCCATCGAACCACTGTTCAAATACGGGGCCGTAGCTGGAAAGCACTTCATTAAGCGTATTGGCAAACACCTGGTTATAACCAGGCTTCCCGTATTCAGGATGGTTGCGGTCCCACGGAGAGAGGTACACGCCAAACTTCAGACCGTACTCTTTGCAGGCGGCCGACAGTTCGGCCAGCACATCGCCTTTACCATCTTTCCAGGCGCTTTCACGCACAGTATGGGTACTGTATTTGCTGGGCCAGAGGCAGAAGCCATCATGGTGTTTGGCGGTGATCACAATTCCTTTCATACCGGCCGCTTTGGCGGTACGCGCCCACTGACGGGCATCCAGATGGGTAGGATTGAATACTTTCGGATCTTCATCGCCATGTCCCCATTCTTTGTTGGTGAAGGTGTTGGGTCCAAAATGAATGAACATGTAATATTCCATGTCATTCCAGGATACCTGCGCTTTGGAAGGCAGGGCGCCGTAAGGTTTGATCTCCTGGGCCATTGCCATATTGAAGCCGAGCAGCCCCGCGAGGAGTAACGTGTTTTTCTTCATTGCCTGAAATAAAAGTTACGGATTACGATGTGAGCGAAGATATAGCAGATAATCAGAACCCTTCAATCTCAAATTCCCTATTATTAATTCAATTTTAGCTTAAACCGGCCCCAAAGGTTTAGTTAACCGTAGGGAAATACCATCATAAGAAAAGCCCTGAACAATAAACTATCCTGGGATCTGCCCAGGTATAATTATACTCTATCTATAAAAAAGACGGTGATGATTCATAGATAACCCGTATCATTATAGGTACGGGTTATCTACGGCTTATATACGGCTCATATACGGCTTATCTACGGGTTATCCCTAAATGGCGCCTGCAAAAACCCACCCCTTGATATGCTTTTGACATGCCTTTGAGGTGGACTTGATACGCTTTCCCTCATCTGTAGAGGGCAGGATAAGTAGTGATAACCCGCCGTTTATCACAAAAATGTAAGATTATTCTATGGTGGGTTGGTTTAGATAAATCAATTTTTATAAATTTAGTCCCTCCTAAGACGTATAATGTATACGCTGATAAACTTTGAACAATGAATAAAAATCCACTGCATCGCAGAAGTTTTCTGAAAAACACGGTAGCAGCTGGCGTAGGACTTTCTATGCTCGGCTCTTCTGCCAAATTATTTGCCAACGAAAAGAAACCAAAAGTTAGAATCGGTCTGATAGGTGTTGGCGCCCGCGGACTCGGTCACCTGAATTTCTGTCTCCATCGTGAAGACGCGGAAGTTGTTGCTTTCGCGGATCCTGATACCACTTACACCCTCCCAAAGGTACGGGCCATGATCGAAAAGGTATACGGCGGCAAAAGAAAAGTAGCTGAATACACGAACGGTCCGGAAGATTTCCGCAACATGCTGAAACGTGACGACATTGATGCGGTGATCATTGCCACTCCGTGGGAATGGCATTCTATCATGGCGGTAGCCTGTATGAAAGCAGGCAAAACACCGGCGGTGGAAGTTTGTGGTGCATCAGATATCCAGGAATGCTGGGAACTGGTAAATACCAGTGAAGAAACCGGTATCCCTGTATTTGGTATGGAAAACGTATGTTACCGCAGGGATGTGATGGCCGTACTGAACATGGTACGCCAGGGTTTATTTGGTGAGCTGATCCACCTGCAGGGTGGTTACCAGCACGATCTGCGTGGCGTTAAGTTTAACAACGGCAAGCAGTATTATGGCGGTGGTGTGGAATTCGGAGAAAAAGCACTGTCTGAAGCCAAGTGGAGAACTGCCCACTCTGTATACCGCAACGGTGATCTGTATCCTTCGCATGGCCTGGGTCCGGTCAACAACTACATCAATATTAACCGTGGTAACCGCTTGTTGTCGCTGACATCCGTGGCTACCAAATCCCGTGGTTTACATAAATACATTGTGGATAACGGCGGTGAAAACCATCCAAACGCGAAAGTAGAATTCAAACTGGGCGATATCGTGTCTACCCTGATCAAAACCAACAATGGTGAAACGATTATGCTGTCGCACGATACCAACTCTCCGCGGCCTTACTCACTGAACTTCCGTGTTCAGGGGACCAATGGTTTGTGGATGGATGACCAGGAATCTATTTACGTAGAAAAGAAAAGTAAACACGACGAGTGGGAAAAGACCGGCGACTTTAAAGATCCCAACAGCTACTTTGGCAAATACGACCACCCATTGTGGAAAAAGTATGCCAACGATGCTGCAGGTGCGGGTCATGGCGGTATGGACTGGTTTGTACTCAACTCTTTCCTGGAGTGTATCAAACGTGGTGCGCCCTATCCGCTGGATGTTTACGACATGGCTACCTGGTATGCTATCACTCCGCTGAGTGAGCAATCCGTAGCAGAAAGCGGCAGCGTGCAGTTCATTCCGGACTTCACCCGTGGCCGCTGGATGAACAGAAAGCCAATCTTCGCACTGGACGATCAGTACTAGGAGGATCGCCTTCGGCGATTTTAAATTGTCCTGGAACAGGATCAGGCTGATTATACTGATTTCATTGATTTGATTTTCTGGGATTTTATAAAAAGAAAAGGGAGATATAAGCGGATATATTCGCTTTTATCTCCCTTAATCTTTAAAAATCAAACATGATCAAATCAATGAAATCAGTATAATCAGCCTGATCCTGTTCCAGGACAATTTAAAATCGCCGAAGGCGCTTAGTCGATAATGGAAACCCCTTCTTCAATAATGGTTACATATACTTCCGGTTCCTTACCATATTGATCCAGGTAGCGCGATTTAATGAAGGATACATATTCCTCTACTTTATCCGCTTTTACGAGGTTGATGGTACAACCGCCAAAACCACCACCCATTACGCGGGCGCCGGCTACTTCTTTTCTCTCCCTGGCCAGTGATACGAGGAAGTCCAGTTCCGGGCAGCTTACTTCATAGAGTTTGCTCAGCCCTTCGTGGGTGGCATACATCAGTTCACCGAACTGTTGCAGATCGCCTTTTTTCAGCAGTGCGGTAGCATCCTGTACCCGTTGTATTTCAGCGATCACGTAATTACAGCGGTCGTATACTTTGGAAGAAAGCTGTGCGCGAACTTCGTTGAGCATGTGCATATCTGCGTCCCGCAGGGATTTCACGGCGGGATGATTTGCCTGGATGGCCTTAACGCCTTCCTCGCACTGCTGCCTGCGTACATTGTATTCAGAAGAAGCGAGGGAGTGATGTACCATAGAATTGCACAGTACTATTTTGTAATCGGGGAAGTTGAAAGGGAAATATTCAAATTCCAGGCTGCGGCAGTCGAGGCGCATTACCTGGTCTTTTTTACCATGCAGGTTTGCAAACTGGTCCATGATGCCGCATTTTACACCCGGGAAGGTATGTTCTGCTTTCTGACCGATGAGGGCCATTTGCATGCGATCCAGTCCGTATGCGAAGATATGATCCAGTGCGGCAACAAGACCTCCTTCCACAGCGGCGGAAGAAGACATGCCTGCGCCTACGGGGATATCGCCGGCCAGTACACAGTCGAAGCCCTGTACGGGCAGCCCGCGTTCCTGCAGTTGATACACTACTCCCATGAGATAGTTGATCCATCCGGGAGTTGGTTTTACCTCTTCCAGGCTGAACGACACCGTTTCATTAGTAAAAACGGCATGTACATTACATTGCTGTGTATTGTTGAGCGCGATGGCATATACAATTTTCTTATCGATAGCTGCGGGTAAAACAAAACCATCATTATAATCTGTATGTTCACCGATCAGGTTGATGCGTCCGGGGGAAACGACCATCAGTGGCTCTTTTTCAAATAAGTGGATAAACTGCTCCCTGGTTTCTTGTATCATTAAAAGATTATTAAACGTAAAATTTACACCTAAAAATATAAAAATGATTGAGAATAAAAAAAGGTTGTTCTGAAAATCAGAACAACCTTTCAAAAAATATCAGGAGTAGTTAATTCTTGCCTACTTTATCGCCTACCAGGGCATAAAACAGGATGTACAGGTAGCAGGGCACCATGCAGTACAGGAATGCGTGTCTGAAATCGATGCTGCTGCTGTAGAGGAAGCTGAACATGCTGTGCTGATCAAACATACCGCTGTAGATCTGCGGGATCACGCCACCACCGGCGATACCCATTACCAGTAAAGCGGAGCCTATTTTGGTGAAGCGGCCCAGTCCGTCGATAGCCATTGGGAAAATAGCGGGCCACATGAGCGCATTGGCCAGTCCGAGTAAAGCGATAAACGTTACCGCGGAGAAGCCGGTAGCGAAATAGGCGGCTACGGTGAACAGTACGCCCAGTATAGCGGAGATCTGTAATCCTTTTTTACCGGAGAGGTATTTCGGGATGGTAGCAATACCTATTACATAACCTGCCAGCATGGCTATCAGGGTAAAGGTGGTGAAGTACTTGGTATCGTCCACACTCATGCCGAGGGCTTTTCCGTACTGACCGATTACGTCGCCGGCCATTACTTCCACGCCTACATAAACAAAGATGCAGAGCACGCCCAATACCAGCTGAGGGAACTGGAATACGCTCGTTTTACCGGTGGTAGCTGCAGCGGTGGCTGCATCTTCCGTATTAGTATCAATTTCCGGTAAAGAAGAACGTTTCAGGAGAAACGCCAGTATAGTTAATATGATGGCGATAGCTACGTAGGGTCCGATTACGCGGGAGGCCAGGCTATCGAGTAAAGCATTTTTCTGTACCGCGTCTACCGCAGCAGCAATATCTTTTTCCAGCTTGTCGGCTCCTTTCAGTACAATAGAGCTGAGGATCAACGGTGCCAGGGCGCCTGCACTTTTATTACAGATACCGAGGATACTGATACGCTTGGCCGCACTTTCCTTTGGCCCGATGATACTGGCGTAAGGGTTGGAAGCGGTTTGCAGCAATGATAATCCGGCGCCCTGGATGAACAGGCCGGTGAGGAACATAGCGAAGCTGCGTGCGTTGGCGGCAGGTATAAACACCAGGGAGCCAATGGCTATGATGAGGAGTCCTAAGGCCATCCCGTTCTTAAAACCTGTTTTGTTCAGGATAAAGGAAGAAGGAATGGAGAGGAAGAAATAGGCCATATAAAAGGCCATAGTTACCAGCAGCGCCTGGGATACGTTCAGTTCACATACGATCTGGAAAAACTGGATCAGTGTTCCATTGAGCCAGGTAACAAACCCGAATACGAAAAACAATATGCCGATAATGGCCATTGATTGCGCATACCCGGCCTGTTTGGGAGGGACATTCATTGTTACTGTTTGGTTGGACATAAGCTGTCAGAATTATTTTTTTTGATAAGCACGAACATAATTAAACTTCTCCTATATTTCTTGTATATTTCGCAATTATTTTTGCTAAAACGTTTTACCCAATCACTAAATTGCAAGAATATTTTGACTTTTTAAAAAATTTTAAAAAAATAATTATACATTTAACCGGCAAAATTTCACCGTAACTTAACACGTTTATGATTCAGCAATCAAAACAAAACGCACAAAGCACCCATCCTTCGTTCTTTGTGCTTATTCTGGTTTTCTTTTTCTGGGGATTTCTGGCTGCATCCAACAGTATCTTTATCCCGTTTTGCAAATCTCACTTTAACCTTACCCAGCTGGAGTCTCAGCTTATCGACTTCTCTTTTTACAGTGCCTATTTTATAGGTTCGCTGATCCTGTACCTGGCTTCCACCGCAAGAAAAGTGGACATCCTCAACAAGATCGGGTACAAGAAGGGTATTATTTACGGGTTGCTGATTTCCGTGCTTGGCTCGGTAATTATGATTCCATGTGTGAATAAGGAGAAGATTGTTCCTATCAAAGAAACGATTGCTGACATCAGCGGTTTCCAGGTAGAGCAACAGTTGCAGACTTCCGACAGGCAGGTGAAGATCCGCCGTGAGAAAAATCCGGATACCTATTCCCTCCTGATCAGCAGTAATGAATCCGCTGAAAAGTACACCACAAATCCGCAGTTAATTTCCGCAGTTTCCGGAGGCTTTACAAAAGATGAGGAGCATAAACAGTATGCTGCCACCTTTACGAAAGCTAACCTGGAAAAAATAGTAACTGTACTGGATACTGACTATAAACAAACCGTTACGTTTGGATATTTTGCCCTTATCCTCATGGCCTTATTTATAGTGGCCTTAGGATTTTCACTGCAGCAAACCGCTGCCAATCCATTTGCAATTTTACTGGGAGATCCTGCCAAAGGTACTCACCGCCTGAACCTGGCGGGAGGTGTTAACTCCTTTGGTACTACCATCGGACCTATTATCGTGAGCATGTTGCTGTTTGGTAATATTAAAGGTGGCGAAGTAAGTACGGATATCAGCAAAATCAATACTTTATATTTCCTTCTCATCGGACTGTTCCTCGTTGCTGCTGCTATTTTTGCTTTTGTGAAGATGCCGGAAAGTCAGGATACAGAAGGTTTTGAATCTTCTCCCAAAGCTACCAGGTCGTTACTGGCTATCACATTTATGTTTGTGTTGATCCTCATGGGGCTGATACTGAAATTTGAGTTGCCGATGTTCATTGCAGGTATTGTGGGTATTATCGGTATCCTCTTTTATACCAAAATGGCATCTGCCAGCAACAGTGAAGGCTGGGGCGCGATGAAATATCCGCAGCTGATCCTGGGTATGCTGGCTATCTTTATTTATGTGGGCGTGGAAGTATCCATTGCCAGTAACCTCGGCGCATTGCTGAAGCATCCTGGTTTCCTGACCGTAAAAGGTTTGGCAGAATCAGAACTGGATCCGTATGTATCCCTGTTCTGGGGAAGTATGATGATTGGCCGCTGGACCGGCGCCATCAGCGTATTCAACGTATCTAAAACCACCCGTAATATTCTCTGTGTAGTTGTTCCTTTTGTAGCTTATGGTGTTATTCTCGGCGCCAACAGCATCAAGGGCAATGATATCAGTGTTTTATATCCATATGCTATCTGTATAGTGGTGCAGATCATTGGCTTCTTTGCCGGCCAGGACAAACCTGCCAAAACCCTTACCATCTTTGGTTTGCTGGGTGTTGGTTCTGTTCTGATCGGATTATTTACCACCGGTCAGCTGGCTACGTTTGCATTTATCAGCGGCGGATTATTCTGCTCTGTGATGTGGCCAAGCATTTTCGCATTATCAATCGCAGGTCTGGGCAAGTATACTGGTCAGGGCTCTGCGTTCCTGGTAATGATGATCCTCGGTGGCTCTCTCATTCCTCCTGTACAGGGCGGTCTGGCAGACATTGCAAGCATTGGTATCCACGCCTCTTATGTTATTCCGGCGCTGTGCTTTGCTTATCTCGCGTTCTTCGCATTTAGAGTTAAAACCATTTTAAAATCTCAAGGAATTGATTATGAGTCAGCAGTTAGCGGTGGGCATTGATATCGGGGGTACTAACACCAAATTCGGTATTGTAGATCGCAGGGGTAATATTATTGGTGATGGTCGGATGTTGACCAATCAGCATGAAGATGTAAATGGCTTCCTGGACGAATTACATGGACACCTGTCTATCCTCATTAACGAGGCAGGCGGCATTGAAAACATGAAAGGCATTGGTGTAGGCGCTCCCAACGGGAACTACTATACCGGTAATATAGAATATGCGCCAAACCTGCGCTGGAAAGGCGTAGTGCCACTGGCCAGTTTGCTGGAACAGAAATTCGGTTTACCAACCGTACTCACCAACGACGCCAACGCGGCAGCTTTGGGTGAGCTGATCTATGGCGCTGCCAGGGGAATGAAAGACTTTATCGTAATCACCCTGGGTACAGGTGTGGGAAGCGGTATTGTGGCCAACGGGCAACTGATTTATGGTCATGATGGTTTTGCCGGCGAGCTGGGTCACTGTATTGTGATCCCCGACGGGAGGCTGCATGCCGGTACCGGAGCGCATGGTTCGCTGGAAGCCTATGCTTCTGCCACCGGCGTTACCAATACTGCCATAGAATTCCTGGCTACCCGCCCGGATACGCACAGCATAATGCGGGAGCATACCAAAGAAGAGATCAATTCCAAGCTCATCTACGAAGCCGCCATGAAGGGTGATCCCCTGGCGATGGAAGTATATGAGTTCACCGGTAAGATACTCGGTGCAGCCCTCGCCAATTTTGTGATGTTCTCCAGTCCGGAAGCCATTGTGCTGTTCGGCGGTTTAACCAAAGCCGGAGACCTCATCATGAAACCGGTACGGGAGCATATGGAGAAGAACCTGCTTCCTATTTTCCAGAATAAAGTTAAATTGCTGTTCTCTGAACTGAAAGAAAGCGATGCAGCTATTCTGGGCGCCAGTGCGCTGGCATGGGAAATGAAAGACTAGCTTTCAGCGGAAGCAGAAAAGTATAAAATGCTTTATATGAGTAATAGAAGATCATTCCTGAAAACAGCGGCCCTCAGCGCCGCTGTTTTCTCTTTGGATGGAGTAACGGGAACGCCTGCACGTTCGCAGGGGAAACGCGGACCCGTAAAAGGAAAGCCGATTGTAGTATCTACGTGGGACTTTGGCCGTGCGGCCAATGCTGCCGCCTGGGAGGTGCTGAAAAAAGGCGGCCGCGCGCTCGACGCTGTGGAAGCCGGCGTAAAGATACCAGAAGCAGATCCCAACAACCACACCGTTGGTTTCTCCGGTTACCCCGACCGTGATGGCCGTGTTACGCTCGACGCCTGCATCATGGATGAACATGGCAACTGCGGCTCCGTAGGTGCGCTGGAACACGTGACCCATGCTATTTCAGTAGCCCGCCTGGTGATGGAAAAAACGCCGCATGTAATGCTGGTAGGCGATGGCGCGTTGCAGTTTGCACTGGCCAATGGCTTCCAGAAAGAAAACCTGCTGACACCGGAATCAGAAAAAGCATGGAAAGAGTGGCTCAAAACATCAGAATATAAGCCCATCATCAACATAGAAAACAAATCGTATACACCCTCCAACGGCGCCACCGCGTTTAATCCGCTGATGCTGCCGGGGAATGTATACAACCACGATACAATAGGCATGGTAGCAATGGACGCCGACGGCAACCTGTCGGGCGCCTGCACTACCAGCGGCATGGCCTTTAAGCTGCATGGCCGCCTGGGCGATTCTCCCATCATCGGTGCAGGATTATATGTAGACAATGAAGTGGGCGCTGCTACCAGCACCGGTGTTGGAGAAGAAGTGATCAAAATTGTAGGCAGCCACCTGGTGGTGGAACTGATGCGTCAGGGTTATCCACCGGAAAAGGCTTGTAAAGAAGCGGTAGACCGTATTGTGAAAAGAAGTCCTTCCAAAGCAAAAGAAATCCAGGTTGGTTTCCTGGCCCTCAATAAAAAAGGAGAACATGGCGCTTACTGCCTCCAGAAAGGCTTTAGCTATGCTGTGTGCACCAGTGATACCAGCAATATTTTAATTGACGGGAAACATCATTTTTAGCAGGCAGGGATCAGCCGTTATCGCTGATCCCTGTACTGGTACCTCATTTCAAAAGCTGTTTTTTTATGCCTTTCACCCTCGAAATATGCGCAGGATCAGTAGCATCCTGCATTGCTGCGGAAGAAGGTGGCGCAAACCGGATAGAACTCTGTGACAACCTGCTGGAAGGCGGCACTACGCCCAGCTATGGCACCATTGCGCTGGCCAGGGAAAAAGTAAAAATAGACCTCTACCCTATTATCCGCCCGCGTGGCGGCGATTTCCTTTACTCCGACCTGGAGTTTGAAGTGATGAAACGCGATATTGAGCAGAGCAAACTACTGGGCTGCAACGGTGTGGTAATTGGTATCCTCCTGCCTGATGGCCGGGTGGATAAACAAAGATGCAAAATACTCGTTGACCTGGCGTGGCCAATGGGCGTTACTTTTCACCGTGCCTTTGACATGACAGACAACCCGTTTGAAGCCCTGGAAGATATTATTTCCATTGGTTGCGAACGGATCCTTACTTCCGGCGCACACAATACCGCCCTGGAAGGCGCTTCCCTGCTGAAAGAGCTGGTGGAAAGAGCTAACGACCGCATCGCCATTATGGCCGGTTCCGGCGTTCGAGCCAACAATATTGCACAATTAATTACCGCTACCGGTATTACGGAATATCATACTTCCGCAAAAGGCTATGAAGAAAGCGGGATGACTTATCGCAATCCCAATGTGAGTATGGGCGGCATTCCCGGCGTTCCTGAATATGGCATCTCCGCCACACAGAAAAAAGAAGTAACATTAATCCGTGAAATAGGCGAGAAAACATTACTATCTTAGCCCACGATGTTTAGCTAAAGATTTATTGAAAACCCAGTATTAATTTTACGGGCTAACGCATGTTAGCTTAAAAGTGAACAACGAAATGAAAAAACTGATCATTGCAACAGGTTTGTTGCTTGGCGGATTCTTCGCGCAGGCACAGACCAAAGGGGTAAAGCACGTTATCCTGATAGGCATGGATGGCTTCGGCGCTTACTGTTTTCCGAAAGTGAACAACCCCAATATGAAACAAATGATGCAGGATGGTGCGTGGACTTTACAGGCCCGCAGTGTATTGCCTTCCTCCAGTGCGGTTAACTGGGCCTCTATGGTAATGGGCGCCGGTCCTGAAATACACGGTTATACAGAATGGGACAGCCGGAAACCTGAACTGCCTTCCCGCGAGCTGGATCAGTATGGCATGTTTCCTTCTATATACACCATTTTACGTGAGCAGAAACCAAAGGCAGAGATAGGCGTTATTTATAGCTGGGATGGTATCGGTTATTTGTTTCCCAAAGCAGCGGTAAACAAAGATCTTGGTACACACGACAACGACAGCCTGGCTACCGCGGCATCTGTAGCCTATATCAAAGAAAAGAAACCGGATTTCCTGTTCATCCATTTTGATGAACCCGATGGAACCGGGCATAATATTGGTCATAATATACAGCCTTACTTCGACCAGGTAGCAAAGAATGATGTGTTGCTGGGAAAAATTCTGCAGGCAGTGAAAGATGCAGGGATGTGGGATAATACGATTATCCTGCTGACAGCTGATCATGGCGGTATCAAGAAAGGACATGGCGGCAAAACGATGGAAGAAATGCAGATTCCCTGGATCATCCGTGGCCCTGGTGTGGCAAAAAACAAAGAGATTAAAAGCAGCGTAGTTACCTACGATACTGCTGCAACTCTTGCCTGGATCTTTGGGTTGAAAACACCGCAGGTGTGGACCGGAAGGCCAGTGACGGAAGCGTTCAAATGATATTGATATGAAAAAAATGCTGCTTTTTACGGTGGTATGTTTTGCAGGTAGTGTCCTTTTTGCGCAAACGCAAAAAGTAAAGGTGCTCACCTACAACATTCATCACGGGGAAAACATGAAACAGGTACTGGATCTTCAGGGAATCGCCAATGTAATACTGGCTACCAATCCCGACCTGGTGGCACTGCAGGAAGTAGACAGCGCCACCGGCCGCACCAGTCAAAGTGATCAGCTGAAAGAACTGGCCTCCATCACCGGCATGTACACGTATTTTGCCAAATCAATGGATTTTGACGGCGGCGGTTATGGCACCGGCATCCTTTCCCGTTTTCCCATCAGCAACAATACTACCCTGATGTTACCTTCTGCAAAAGGCAATGAACCCAGGGCTGCCGGTATTGTTACCGTTCGGCTCCCCGGAGACAGCTCCCTGCAGTTTGTAACCACTCACCTGGATGCTGGCAAAAAGGCTACCGACCGCATTGCACAGGCCAACGCACTGGCAGACTATTTCAAGGCAACGGCCACTCCTGTGATTATTGCGGGCGACTTCAACGCCCCGCCTGCTTCAAAGGAAATCAATGTGCTCAAACAGGTATTTGCAGATGCCACCAGCCAGATGGGACCAACCTTTCCTGCTGATTCACCAACAATAAAACTGGACTATATCATGCTTGCTCCCAAACACCGGTGGACAATCACCGGCGCCCGTATCATTGAAGAAACAGTGGCGTCCGATCATCGCCCGGTGTTGTGTGAACTTGAAATGAAATAAGAGAAAAAACAATCCATTATATGACAATGAAAAGAGTAATTCACCTGTGCTTACTGATGACAGCAGCAGGACTGTGGAGTTGTACCACTCAGCAGCCCGTTGCCCCCAAAGGCAGTGTGAGCATCATTCCTATGCCTGCCAGTGTCAGCGAAACAGCTGATTCTTTTTTACTGGACAAGCAAACGGTGATTGTTGCCAATAATGAAAGCGACAAAAAAACAGCCGCTTTATTTAATGCCTGGCTCAAAGAATTAACCGGGTATGAACTGGCGGTAAAAGAACAGGGAGATAAGAATGCCATCCTGTTACAAACCGGCAATGACACTACTAACGCAGAAGGATATACGCTTACTGCAGATCACAACCACATTACCATCAAAGGCAACAGCGGCGCCGGTACCTTTTATGGCGTACAGACGCTGATCCAGCTACTGCCGGTAGAAAAAGCGCGCGCCATGTTTATACCTGGTGTGAATATTACCGATGCGCCCCGTTTCGCTTACCGCGGGCTGCACCTGGATGTGGGCCGCCATTTTTTTTCTGTTGATTTTATAAAGAAGTACATCGACCTGATGGCGATGCACAAGATGAATACGTTTCACTGGCACCTGACAGAGGACCAGGGCTGGCGTATTGAAATCAAAAAATACCCGCGCCTGCAGGAAGTAGCTTCCAAAAGGAAAGAAACAATGGCCGGCCGTTATGCCGACAATAAATACGATGGCAAACCTTATGGCGGCTTTTATACACAGGAACAGGTGAAAGAAGTAGTGCAGTATGCTGCTGATCACTTCATCACGGTGATTCCTGAAATTGAAATGCCGGGGCATTCACTTGCGGCGCTTACCGCGTATCCCAACCTGGGCTGCACCGGTGGCCCGTATGAAGTAGGCACCCGCTGGGGCGTATACGATGATGTATACTGCGCCGGCAACGACAGCGTTTATCTTTTCTTACAGGACGTGCTGGATGAAGTGATGGCGTTGTTCCCGAGCAAGTATATCCACATCGGCGGAGACGAATCTCCCAAAGTACGCTGGGAAAAATGTCCTAAATGCCAGGCGCGTATGAAGCAGGAAGGTTTGAAAGATGAACATGCGTTGCAGAGCTATTTCATTCAGCGGATGGAGAAATACCTGAACAGCAAAGGACGGCAGATCATTGGCTGGGACGAGATCCTGGAAGGCGGCCTGGCCCCCAATGCTACCGTAATGAGCTGGAGAGGCATTGAAGGCGGTATTGCAGCTGCCAAACAAAAACATGATGTAATAATGACGCCGGGCGAATTCTGCTACTTTGACCACTACCAGTCCAAAGGCTCGAATGAACCACTGGCGATAGGCGGATTCCTGCCGGTGAGCCAGGTGTATTCCTACGAGCCCATTCCGGCGGAACTGAGCAGCGATGAAGCTAAATACATCAAAGGTGCGCAGGCCAACGTATGGACAGAATACATCAACAATACCAATTACCTGGAATACATGGTATACCCGCGTGCAGCCGCATTATCAGAAGTACTGTGGTCGCCAAAGGATAAACGTAACTACGACAGCTTTGTAGACCGTTTGAAAATACATGTAAAAAGGCTGGACCTGAAGAAGGTAAATTATGCCAAACATGTTTTTGAAGTTACCGGCAAAGTAACCGATAATGGCAAAGGCGGCGTGGCTGTAGTACTGAATTCAAAACTGGATGGCGGTAAAATATTTTTCACTACCGATAGTACTGCTCCTACCCCTCAGGCGACTCCTTATACAGCGCCTGTACAAATTACCCGCAGCGGAACGCTCCGTGCGCAGGTATTCCTGGATGGCAAACCTTTTGGCAACGAGTACGATCAAACGTTCCTGTTTCACAAAGGACTGGCTAAAAAGGTAAGCATGGCTTCTGCAGCGGATGCAGCTCACCGCCCTGCCAGCGACTTTACCCTGGTAAATGGCGTGGAAGGCAATGCTGCTTACAACGATAACGAATGGTTTGGCTTTAAAGGAACGGATATGGAAGCAGTAGTGGAGCTGGACAGTGTGCAGGATATTCACCTGGTAGGCATTAATACGATCAATGTGAAGGGCGACTGGATCTACCCACCGAAGCTGGTAGTGTTCTCCGTATCTGACGATGGTAAAAGCTATAAGGAAGTGTACAAACAGAACACTTTTGCACAGCAGGGCATCAATAAGGTAAGAGGCCATTTGCAGGCTGTTCGCGGCCGTTTTGTAAAAGTGCAGATGCAGAACTTTGGTAAGATCCCTGCCGGTGCAGCAGGAGCAGGCAACGGCGCATGGTTGTTTGCTGATGAGTTTATCATAAACTAAAAAATCGAAAACCGTCCCGGCAAATGCGGAACGGTTTTCATTTTATGACTCCTACACCAAAATATATGATACGGCCTTCAACCGCTGTGTGCTAAACATATTAACGAGATCAAATATTAAATGGTTTATAACAAGCTAAAGAAATATAATTTAAATATTGCTAAATAATAATGCGCATTAGCAGTAAATTCTTTAATTTTCCGGCTCGTTTTTAAACCGCATCTAATCAAAAACGTTTACAAATGACGATTAATCATCAGGAAATCGAACTGATCGACAGCTTTGAACAAATTGCTGTGGAAATACATCCTTCTGCCAAAGAGGGTTCCAAAGCAGTAGCACAGGAAATTGCCGCGCTGATCCGCGAAAGGCAGGCTGCCGGCCAAAAATGTATTTTAGGATTGGCCACCGGCTCTACTCCTAAATATCTGTACGCAGAATTGGTACGTCTGCACAAAGAAGAAGGACTCAGCTTTAAGAACGTCATCACCTTTAACCTGGATGAATATTATCCTATAGAGCCGGATGCTTTACAGAGCTACCACCGCTTTATGAAAGAGCACCTGTTCAATCATGTTGATATCCCTGAAGGTCAGTACAACATTCCGGATGGTACCATTCCAAAGGATCAGATCAAGAAATATTGTGAGGCTTACGACAAACGTATTGAAGAATTAGGCGGTATCGATATCCAGGTGCTGGGTATTGGTAACAACGGCCACATTGGTTTCAACGAACCAGGCGCTAATATCAATTCACACACCCGTCTCGTTACGCTGGACAACAGCACCCGTTTGGCCAATGCGTATGAGTTCCCGAATATGAGCCAGGTGCCCCGTTTGGCGATTACAATGGGCCTTAGCAGCATCTTTAAGGCAAAACGCATCTTACTGATGGCGTGGGGTTCGCATAAATCCAAAATCGTTCGCCGTTCTGTAGAAGGACACAGTACCGACCAGGTGCCTGCTTCCCTGCTGCAACAGCATCCTAACTGCAAGTTTATCATTGATGAACAGGCAGCAGCTGAACTGACCCGTTTCAATGAACCGTGGCTCACCGGCGACTGCGAATGGACTCCGGGCCTGATCCGCAAAGCAGTAACCAGCCTGGCGCTGAAACTGAACAAGCCTATCCTGATGCTCACTGACAAGGACTATAACGAAAACGGTTTGAACGACCTGATCGTACAGTATGGTTCTGCCTATGAGCTCAATATCGAAGAGTTTAACGCCATCCGTGATACCATTACAGGCTGGCCTGGTGGCAAGCCTGGTCCACAATTACCAAACCACCCGGAGCGTTCAGAACCCGCTAAAAAGCGTGCGCTGATCTTCTCGCCGCATCCTGATGATGATATCATTTCTATGGGTGGTACTTTCATCCGCCTGCACGAACAGGGACATGATGTACATGTAGCTTACCAGACTTCCGGCAACATTGCCGTAACAGATGAGTTCCTGCTGCGTTTCATCGACTTTGCCGTAGGTTTTGAAGGTATGTTCGACATCGATAAAAGCAAAAGCTCCCTGATCCTGGATGAAGCAAAAGCATTTATCCGCACCAAGAAGCCAAGCCAGAAAGATACTGCTGAAATCCGCGCTATCAAAGGTTTGATCCGTCGTTGCGAAGCAAAAGCTACCTGCCGTTATGTAGGTATTGCGGAAGAAAACGCCCATTTCATGAACCTGCCTTTCTATGAAACCGGTTTGGTGGAAAAGAAACCAATGGGACCAGAAGATGTGGCACTGACAGTAGAGCTGCTGCGTAAGCTGAAACCACAACAGATCTTCTGCGCCGGTGACCTTGCCGATCCGCATGGAACGCATAAGGTGTGCCTGGACATCATCTTTGCTGCACTGGAAATTGTGAAAACAGAAGACTGGGCCAAAGATTGCTGGGTATGGCTGTATAAAGGCGCATGGCAGGAGTGGGAAATACATGAAATTGAAATGGCTGTTCCCATGAGCCCTGACCAGGTGATGCAGAAGCGTCTTGGTATCTTCATTCACCAGAGTCAGAAAGATGTGGTGCCTTTCCAGGGAACCGATCTCCGCGAATTCTGGCAGCGTGCTGAAGACCGTAACGCCAACACCGCCGACCTGTACGACCGTTTAGGTTTACAGAAGTATGCCGCTATGGAAGCATTTGTACGTTACCATTTTATGTAAATAAATCATAATTTTAGGGGACTGTGATAACCATCGCAGTCCCTTTATTTTTTTATATGAATCTGAGCAGAGCCATAGAAATAGCCACCACCGCCCATAAAGACCAGGTAGACAAATACGGGCAGCCTTATATAGGGCATGTGTTCCGTGTAATGCAAATGGGCCGCACTGAAGACGAAAAGATTGTAGGGGTGCTGCACGATGTGGTAGAAGACACCAGCTGGACCTTTGAAGCCCTTGAACAGGAAGGACTGGCCCCTCACCTGCTGGCCGCTCTTTACTGTGTAACCAAACTGGATGAAGACGAAGACTACGACCACTTTGTAGACCGTACCCTCCAGAACCGTTTGGCCTGTATGGTTAAACTCAACGACCTTACAGACAACATGGATATCAGACGTATGACCGACGTAAAGGAAAAAGATATTGCCCGCCTGAACAAATACCTGCACGCTTACCGCCGGATAGCGGCCGCCGTTATCCAGTAGAATATTTTTTCAACGCCTTCCGATTAAACTATTAAATTACAGTAGAAAACAGAATAGCCATCAATGGAAAACGATATCCTCATTGACTTTAGGTTTGCTGCAAAAGAGAAGCCCAGGTTCGGTGAATTATTCTTAATTACAGGAGAAGAGCATCCTAAATTTCCGGCCAGGAATAAAGCATTCGCACAGCTGGCCCCATTGGGTTTTGAACAACTCGATGATTTTTTTGGTATCCTTAACAGCGAAGAATCAGGCGACGACGTACTGATATGGCTTTTCCCCATGATCAACGGGGAGGAAGTATTTCATAACAGCGGCCCTTTCGACGCTATCCGGCTATCTTACAGCGCATTACGCAACGCTCCCGTAACTATCAGTCTCCTGCAGGACTGCTTCAATGCCCTTCAGGCTTTACCCGATGTGGAGGTTGAATTTGAAGGTTCAGTCATCAGCGACTTTGCCCCTGTGCAAAAGAAAGCAGATGAAATTGTGGCCCACTGGCGGGAAAACCACATAGAACCCGGCTCAGAACAAAGTTTGCTGATTGATGATGACGAGGCAGACGATGACTGGGAAGAGGATGAAGACTGGGAGGAAGATGATGAATGGGATGAGGAAGCCAGTGATAAAAAAGAAAAATAACACCTTGAATATAAGCAGGCTTACGGCCTGCTTTTTTAATGCATATATTTTGTAAATTGAGTCCGCTGTATCTAACCTGACTTACGCCAACGGATCATGAAAAAACAAGCCAACAAAAAAGGCGCTACCGCATTATTGCTGGTAGCCACTTTAATACTGGTATTGCTTATTTCCGGTATTCCCTCTGCCCATAAGGCAGATAAGAAGCACTGCACTGCTATCACCGGAGTGGTAAAGGAAATTAAAGCGGGTCCTCCCGGCATTATTATCCATTTGAAGGAAGATCCCAGGATCTATTACATCTCCCGTAAAACCAATACCAGCCTCTCTTTAAAAACACTGGAAAAAGAACTGACGGGTAAAAACATACAGCTTTATACAGCGCAGGACTGGTCCCCTCTGGACCCGTTTTCCACCATGAAACAGGTTCGCCGCCTGCAGATAGGCGACACCGTTATATTCACGGAATTCTAGGCCTAATCTTTGTGCAGGTGCAGCAGCGGATGGAAGCCGGAGTCCTTCCATTCCCGTAAAACAGTAACTTTCATATGTATCTCAATAAATATTTATCCTGCCTCACACTGGCAGTATTACTGGTATCGTGCAACCTGGATAACAAGCCAGGCAAATACGATAACGAAGAAAACGTTGCAAAAAACAATAAAAAAACTGCTGCCGAAACAACCCCCAAATCCGCCCGTAGCAAGGCTCCTATTGTTGGCGAAAGAATTAACGGCGCCGCCACCATACTGAATAATCCCGGCGGAGAACCACTGGTTACCCTGGTAGATTATATCCCGCTGCGTTGTGCGCCGGTGAAAAAGGATTGGTACCCGGTAAGCGTGGATTTTGATATTACGAAAGATGAATTCAGCAAGCCGCTTTTTCACAAAGGCCGCAAAATAAAAGTAAATGGCGTGGATGCAGGCGTACTGCAACGCGACATCAAACTGCCCGTAGCCACCAACGGGGAAAAGATGTGGGCTACCATTAACGGCTATACGCAAAAGAAAAGTATCCGTAACGGCACCATCATTGAATCTGCTTTAAGCAGCTACCTGAAACAACATACCGGTCGCAGCGCCGCTGATATGGAACCCTTTATCCACAATTTCAAACTGGAAGAAGAAACCACCCTCAAGCCCTATGTGCTGTATTTCAATTATGAAAGCGGTATTGATGATCCCAGCCCGTTGTATCGCCTGGCCCTTATTTTCCAGGGAAAACAACTCATAGGCGTGCTGCACTCCCGGCCCATTCAACTCGATGGCGGCACTCCGCGCAGGTTGCAACGCGGCTTTACTGTCAACTATCTCAACGGCATCGATAAAAGCCTGAAAGAAGATTTCGCCGTAAAGTTCAACAAGTTCATTCTCTCTGTTGATTAAGTCCATAACTTTTGGTTATCACCTATCACTTATAGACATTTGACTTCCGGGCCTGTGATACGGACCTTTGTAATCCAATTACAAACGTTTCGTGTATGCAACAAGAGAAGACAGCGGCCACGTGGCTACCGGAGAACACGCAGAAAATTATATTCCTCACCGCAGCAGCTATTACGCTGCTGCCGGTAGTAACCCCGCCGGTGGCGCTGTTGCTGGGATTTGCCCTGGCGCAAACCAGTGGTAATCCTTTCACCACAGTAACACCACGCATTACCCACTGGCTACTGCAGCTGTCAATTATAGGAATGGGCTTTGGCATGAATGTGCACAGCGCACTGAAAGCCGGCAGTGAAGGTTTTCTTTTTACAATTACTGCCATTGCCGGCACCTTACTAACAGGCGCCGTACTGGGCAAGCTGCTGGGGATTGATAAAAAAACCGCTCATCTTATTTCCTGCGGCACCGCCATCTGCGGTGGCAGCGCTATAGCCGCCATTGCACCAGTGATGAAAGCCGGCGAGAAACAGGTTTCCGTGGCATTGGGCATCATCTTCCTGCTGAATGCACTGGCACTTTTTATTTTCCCGGCAGTAGGCCACGGGCTGCATTTATCCCAGCAACAGTTTGGCCTGTGGAGTGCCATCGCTATTCATGATACCAGTTCTGTAATAGGCGCCGCCAACAAATATGGTGAAGAGGCGTTGCAAATAGCTACCACCGTGAAACTCTCGCGCGCCCTGTGGATTGTTCCCGTGGCGTTTATCACCACCCTGTTGTTTAAAACAGATACGGGCAACATCAGGATCCCGTGGTTTATTGCCGTGTTCATTGCTGCCATGCTGCTTAATACCTGGGTGCCGTTGTTTCAGCAGGCAGGCCCCTTCCTGGTAAAAAGTGCCAAAACGGGTTTGTCGCTCACCCTGTTCCTGATAGGCACCAATCTCAGCCGCGAGGCGTTGCGTGGAATCGGCCGCAAACCCTTGATCCACGGGGTAATACTATGGGTATTGATCAGTGCCGGAACCCTGCTGGCCATCTGCTGCCTGGCCTGATACCGGGGAAAATCCCGTGATAATCCTATTCTCATTTTTACATATATTTGATCATCGATCATTTGTGATACTCGCATCATTTATCTCAATAACCAAGATGACTACACGTAATTTATGAGCCGGTCTCCTGCTACCAAATCCGGCACTTATATGGCTGCATTCCGGGCAATAGAAAGTACGAAACCTGAGAAAGAGCGCCTGTTGTATGATCCGTTTGCCAGCGCGTTTCTGTCAAGATTTTATCAGATCTTACTGGCGGGTTGCACGATTGCTTTCATCAGGAAAATAGTTACTGCCTGTATACAGTTCCGCTGGCCCGGCAGCTTCACCGCCGCTGTTGCCAGAACGAGGCTGATTGACGACATGATCATCCATGCGGTAAGATCGCAGGGTATCAACCAGGTGATCATTCTCAACGCTACTTTTGATACGAGGGCGCATCGCCTGAATGTTGGTGTACCACTGCATTATGTGGAAATGGATCACCCAACACTTCAGTATACCAAGAAGAAAATACTTGCCGGCCTGGTAGGATTACCAACCATTCATGTGGATTATGTGCAGCTGGATCTGAACACGCAACAGATCTCTGAAGTATTCCCGGAACTCTTCTACGGCGCGCATTTAAAAACATTGTTCCTCTGGGAAGGAATCACTACCCGGCAGGAAGCCAAACAGGCGGAAACGATTTTCCACCATGTGAAAAATTTTAGTCCGGGTACACAGATCATCTTTACCTATGTAGAAAAAGCAGTGCTGGAAAACCCAACCGCATTTTATGGATTTGTGCGTATAAATAAGCTGCTAAGCCGTGCCGGTGAGAACTGGGATTTTGGTATCCGTCCGGCAGAATTGTATGCCTTCCTGGAATTACATCATATGAAACTGCACTATGATGGCGGCGGCGGGGATTACCGCGCAAAATATTTCGGAGAAAAGAGTAAGCAGATGAAAGGCTATGAATATTTAAGAGTAGTAAGAGCAGAAGTGAAATAGCAGCCGTATCTTCGGTGCATCATTTTAGCGTTCTGCATATGCATATTCACTACTTTCAACATGTGCCTTTTGAAGGACTCAGCTGCATTGCCGACTGGGCCTGCAGTCATCAGCACCAGGTAACCTATACCCGCTGGTATGAAAGCACTGACACTACCGCACTTGCAACGGCGGACTGGCTCATCATCATGGGTGGGCCAATGGGCGTGTATGAACAGGATCATCATCCGTGGATGACCACCGAAATAGCCCTTATCCGGGAAGCTATCCAACAAAATAAAAAGGTATTGGGCATCTGCCTGGGATCACAACTGATTGCGGCGGCTCTCGGCGCTAACGTATACCCGCATACGCAGCCGGAAATCGGCTGGTTCCCGCTGGACCTCACTTTCCAGGGTCAGGCAGCTCCACTGGAAACAGTGCTGCCCCATCATTTTAGTACCTTTCATTTTCACGGCGATACCTTTGATGTGCCCGCAGGCGCTACCCGCTTCGCGGCTTCCGCAGCCTGCAGCCACCAGGCATTCATTTACGGCGACCGCGTAATTGGTCTCCAGTTCCATATGGAATTAACGGCAGAAAGTTTGCAGGAAATGATCCTGCACGGCGCCGGCGCCATTGCCGCTGGCGGGCCGTTTGTGCAAAATGAAGAGAAGATCCGCCAGCATATGAACCTGCTGACGCAAAACACTGAAACCATGTACCGCCTGCTGGATTATATGGCAGTGCTGTAAATAAAATATAATTGTATGACTGCTGCGTTTGATGTTTTGATTATCGGCGGAGGACCTATTGGTCTCGCTTGTGGGCTGGAAGCCAAAAGAGCGGGACTGAGCTATATTATCCTCGAAAAAGGTTGTGTGGTGAATTCCCTGTACAACTACCCGTTGTACATGACTTTTTTCTCTACCTCTGAGCGGCTGGAAATTGGCAATGTTCCCTTTGTGTCCATCAACCCGAAACCTACCCGGCCGGAGGCGCTGGAATATTACAGAAGGGTGGCCACTTCGCATGAACTGAATATAAAACTGTTTGAAGAAGTGGAGCTGGTAACGCCTAACGCCGGCGAATATACGATTACTACCAGAAAAAGTGTTTATCATGCGCGGCATGTAGTAATTGCCACCGGTTTTTACGATATCCCCAACCTGCTGAACATACCCGGTGAAGATCTTCCCAAAGTAACGCACTATTACAAAGATCCTCACTTCTACGCCACACAGGACGTAGTAGTGATAGGCGCCCATAACTCCGCCGTGGATGCCGCACTGGAAACTTACCGTAAAGGCGCCCGCGTAACAATGGTAATCCGCCAGGAAGACATTGGCTCCCGCGTAAAATACTGGGTACGCCCGGATATTGAAAACCGTATCAAAGAGGGCTCCATCAAAGCGTGGTTTAATTCATCGCTTACCGCCATCCGCGATAAAGAAGTGGATATTGCCACCCCCGATGGTCCTGTTACCATTGCCAATGATTTCGTTATCGCCATGACCGGCTACCAGCCTAATTTCAGCCTGCTGCAAAAGTCCGGTATTGCTTTGTCGGATGATAAGCTCAAACTACCTGCGTATAATCCGGTAACGATGGAAACCAATATGCCGCGGATTTACTTAGCCGGCGTGGTTTGCGGCGGGATGAACACGCATGTGTGGTTTATTGAAAACTCACGGGATCATGCGGAGAAGATTATGAAGCACATAAAAACGAATGCGTAGAGCAGCGCCTTCGGCGCTGGCGGATTTTGTCTTTCTCAGGATTAAACTGATTCAACTGATTTCGTTGATTTGATCACTTTTGATTTAAACTGATTTTGAGAGATATAAGCGAAAATATTCGTTTATATCTCCCAAAATCATTTATAAAATCCCCAAAATAAAATCAACGAAATCAGTTGAATCAGTTTAATCCTGAGAAAGACAAAATCCGCGGCGATCCTAAACAATATTCACCTCGCGCTCCAGCTCCACCCCAAACTTCTCCTTTACGCTATCCATTACCTCCTGGGACAGGTGGTAAATTTCGCTTCCCTTTGCATGACCGTAATTCACTAGTACCAGCGCCTGCCGGGCGTGTACGCCGGCATCGCCGTTACGGTATCCTTTCCAGCCGCATTGTTCAATGAGCCAGCCGGCGGCCAGCTTGAAATGTTCATCTGCTACGGGGTAGGCTACCATAGCGGGGAACGCTGCATGCAGTTGTTCATATACCGCTTTAGTGACAGTGGGGTTTTTAAAGAAACTACCTGCATTCCCTATTTCTGCGGGGTTGGGCAGTTTGGAAGAGCGGATGTTTATCACTGCCTGGCTGATGGCCTGGATAGAAAGCTCCCGCACATTCATACGCTGGAGTTCTTCGTTGATAGCGCCGTAGCTGGTATTAAAATGTGGTTGTTTGCTTAACCGGTAAGTAACGGATAAAATAGCAAACTGGTTTTTGTACTCTTTTTTGAAGATGCTTTCGCGGTAACCGAAATGACAATCGGCATTATTGAAAGTAACGATGCTGTGATCTTTCAGGTGCAGGGCTTCCAGCTCATGAAATACATCTTTTATTTCCACGCCATAGGCGCCGATATTCTGCATGGGACTGGCGCCTACGTTACCTGGTATCAGGGAGAGGTTTTCCAGGCCGGCGAGGTTTTGCGCGATGCAGTGTTGCACAAACCCGTGCCAGTTCTCTCCTGCGCCTGCTTTCACATATACGTAGTCGTTATCTTCCCCGGTAACGGTGATGCCTTTGATTTCATTTTTCAGCAGCCAGCCGTTAAAATCCTGTGTGAAGAGGATATTGCTGCCGCCGCCCAGGATCATCTGGGGCAGGCCGTCCTGCTGTTGATGTTCTGCGAACGACTTCAGCTCTTCCGCGGAGGAAAAGGACGCGAAATAACGTGCAGTGGCGTTGATACCGAAAGTATTATATGATTTGAGCAGAACATTTTCTGATACCTGCATAATAACTTAAATTTATGGTCAGCAAAGATAGCCGCAAATCATTTAGAAATCATAAATCCTATAATCCAGTTTCATGAATAAAACGGCGATTGTAATAGGCGCAACAGGACTCACCGGCACCCACCTGGTGGCAGCCCTGCTGCACGACCCGGCCTTCAGTAAAGTGAAGGTACTGGTGCGGCGGCCCTGGGCGCATGCCAGGCCAAAACTGGAAAGCATCATTGTGGACTTTGAAGATGAAGAGAGCCTGGCGGCGGCGCTGCACGGGGACATTCTCTTTTGCTGTATCGGTACCACTATCAAAAAGGCCGGCAGCCAGGAACGTTTCAGGGCAGTGGATTATGATATTCCTGTGAAATGTGCCCGGATTGCAAAGGAACAGGGCGTCACCCAATTCCTGCTGATGTCTTCTGTCAGCGCCAATCCTAACTCCCGCAACTTTTATTTGCGTACAAAAGGAGCAACAGAAGAAGCCATTCAGAAAGTGGGTTTCCACAGCGTGAATATCTTCCGGCCTTCTGTGCTGATAGGTCAGCGTAAAGAATTCAGATTCGGCGAATGGATCGGCAGATATCTTATCCAGCTTTTTTATTTTTTATTACAGGGAAGATGGAAAAAATACCGGGGCATCAAAGCGGCAACCGTTGCCAATGCCATGCTCATAGCAGCAAAGGAGAATAATGAAGGCGTGAGCATCTATGAATCGGATGCTATTCAGAGCATGGGCGAGTCGTGAAAATCCGGAATTTGAGTCTTATCTTTAACCCGTATGAAAAAATGGGTCCTTCTTCTGGCTGTTGCAGGTATTGCAATACTGCCGCTATCTATGCAGGCGCAGGTAAACAGCTACTTTCCTGAGATATGGAAAGATAATCCACAGCTGCATACCACTCCATCTACCGATGCTCCTTACACGATCGTTGATTACAGAATGGTCAGGGATTTTAATGTAAGTCCGCGTGATAAAGCACAAGCCACTTCGCACTATAAAACACTGTACAAAAATATAAAGGTAAATACACAGCGCGCGGCGGATAGCCTCACCCGCCTGGTAATGTCAATGGAGCCCAGCGAAGCCTTGCGTGGCTTACGTATCCGGGTGATACATCCCGGTGGCACCGTGACCAGCCTGAACGAGCAGGTAAGGATGATTGAAATGGACCGCGAACGGAAAGCAATAGTGGCTAACAACCTCGTGCTGGAAGCCGGCTGTGAAATTGAGTATGAGCTGAGCCTGAAAGTACAGTACGATTACGCCGGCACCGACTACCTGCAGTCCGGCATTCCCTGCAACCAGCTTAGCTTTGTGCTGATAGCGCCAAAAACGCTTGATTTTGTGGTGAAGCCCAGCGCCGGTTTACCCGCGTTGCAGGACAGTATTGCCGGTAACAACCACTACTACCAGTTAAGCATGCAGAATATGCCGGCGCTACCCAACAGCGACCTGTATTTTTACCTGCCGCAGCTGAAACGGATTGATTTCGGATTGAAGCAGGCAATAGAAGGAAAAGATACCGTACGTATGACCTGGCAAAAGTTTGGGGAAGATAGTTATATCCCCTTTGTGGCAGTATCAAAAGCAGAATATAAGCAACTGGAAAAAGAATTACAGAAGTGGCCTTTCCTGAAACAACGGATTCCTGTTCCGCAGATGATCTACCTGGTAGAACAATTTATCAAATCCAATTACCGGCTGGTAGAGCCTTCTGAAACCGGCGAAACGGTGGATATCATTTCCATTATCCGTAATAAGCAGGCAGAGAAAGCAGGGTTTACCCGTTTGATGAATGCCGTGTATTATATGCTGAATATTCCCACGCAGATATTGTTCACCACTTCCCGCGACAGTTTACTGATGGACAGCCAGCTGGTGTACCGGCAGCTGCCCACCAATGTATTGCTGTACTTCCCCGGATTGCAACAGGCATTGGCGCCAACGGAAACAAATACACGTTTTCCGTGTTACCCCTCATTGTGGACCGGTATTCCTGCGTTGCGCTGCCGTGATACGCTGGTGGCGGGAGAAAGCAAAGTACTGACCGATTTTATTCAAACACCCGCGCCGCCGTATACCCTGAGTAACATTACCACTGAGGCCACGCTCCGGTCGGTAACAGATCCTACCTGGGATGTAAAGCAATCTTTTGGCGGCTACCCTGCATCTAACCTGAAAACAGCCTTTGGCGGTACCGGCAGCACACCGGAAGGCCGGCTGCAGGTATATAATGCCATCCTTCCGTTTGAACCGGGTATCAGGAAACCCACGGAAGTGAAAGCAGAAAACGAAGTGTTTAATAACCGCACCCTGGATAAACCTGTGTTGCTGAACAGTACGTTACTTACCACATCTTCCGTAGAAAATAAAAATAACAGCATTGTTATCCACGTTGGTCCTTTACTGGGTGGTAATATACCTGTGGATATCCCGCTTCCGCCAGGCGATCTGCCGGTGCAGATTACTTTTCCTTATTACCAGGAAAGGCGCGTGATTGTTCCTCTGCCGGCGGGTTATAAAGTAGCGAACAAAGAAGATTTTTCGGCAGAAATAAATGATAAAGGAGCTGATCCTGCATTAGGTTTTAAAATGCGGTGTGAGCAGGACGGCAATCAACTGCGCATTTTTGTACTGGAGTGGTATAAGAAAACAGATTTCTCCGGAAGCAGTAAAGCCGTATTCGGGCAATTGCTGGAAAGGATCCATACGCTTCAGCAGCAGGACCTGGTACTGGTGAAAGAATAAATTCTACACCCCGTCTACATCCGGAATAATCACTACGGAACGGAATCTTTTTTCCGTTTTCAGCTGAATAATGAACTCCTGCAATACCCTTTTGATATGGGTGATCAGCCTGGCTTCACGCGGCAGTTTGATCAGCATTTCCTGCAAATAGTTATTGCGCACCCTTGCCACCAGCGGAGCTGCCGGTCCTACCAGTTGTGCGCCGATATGCGGCTGCAGCCAGCTGGCCAGGATCTGTGCGGCCTGTTCTGCTGTTTGCTGGTTTTTATGCCGGATGGTGAGTTTCAGTAAACGGAAAAAGGGCGGGTACCCAAATACCTGCCGTTCGGCAATTTCTGCTTCAAACATGGCTTTATAATCGTGCGCCATTACATAATGCAATACCGGGTGCCGGGTGTTGCTGGCCTGGATCAGTACTTTTCCCAGCCCGTTTTTACGGCCGGCGCGGCCACTAACCTGTTCCATCATCTGGAAGGCCCTTTCGTTCACCCTGAAGTCGGGGAAGCCCAGGAGGTTATCGGCGCTCAGGATCCCTACCAGGTTTACGTTTTCAAAGTCCAGCCCCTTTACCACCATTTGTGTGCCCACGAGGATATCTATACTGCGGTCTTCCAGCAGCTGAATAAGTTTATTGTGGCTGTCTTTGTTCCTCACCGTATCCACATCCATACGGGCAATGCGGGCTTCCGGGAAGGCCACCTGGAGGTCGTCTTCTATTTTCTCGGTACCAAAACTTTTTGGTTCAATGGTTTGCGAGCCGCAGGCGGCGCAGGTATGTACATATGGATATCTTGTGCCGCAATAGTGGCAGTGCAGCTTATCCTGGTTTTTGTGATAGGTGAGAGATACATCGCATTGTTTGCAATGCGGGATCCATCCGCAGGTGGTGCATAACAGGAAAGGCGCATAGCCGCGGCGGTTCTGGAACAGGATCACCTGTTTGCCCTCTGCCATACTTTGTGTGATGGCAACTTTCAGGGCGGAGGTAAAATGGCCGTCCATTGTTTTCTCCGCCATTTCTTTTTTGATATCCACTATTTCTATGGTGGGCATTTCCACGCCGCCATAGCGTTCATTCAGTTCAACAAGTCCATATTTTCCCTGTTGGGCGTTAAAATACGATTCCAGGGACGGCGTGGCAGAGCCGAGCAGCACTTTAGCTTTAAAGAGGCCGGCATAATAAATAGCCGCATCCCTTGCGTGGTAGCGCGGGGCAGGGTCCTGCTGTTTATAGGAGGCATCGTGCTCTTCATCAAGGATGATGAGGCCCAGGTCGCGGAAAGGCAGCAACAGGCTGGAACGGGCGCCCAGTATAATTTGCAGCTCCCCGGTTTTTACCTTGTTCCATATTTCCACGCGTTCGTTGTTATTGAACCGGGAGTGGTAGATGCCGATGCTGGCGCCAAAATGTTTCTGCAGGCGGCGGATGATTTGCGTGGTAAGTCCTATTTCGGGCAGCAGGTACAGCACCTGTTTGCCGGTGGCCAGGCACGCTTCCATCATCTTCACATATACCTGTGTTTTACCACTGGAGGTAACGCCGTGAAGCAGGGTTACCTGTTTATCTTTAAAGTGTGTTTGTACTTCTGCGAGGGCCGTTTCCTGTGCGGGGCTCAGGTCAAAATCGATCTGCGTATCTACCTTACCGGTAGGAATACGGTCTACCGTACGTTTCTCCACCCAGAGGATGTTTTTGTCTACCAGTCCTTTTAGCTGGGCGGTAGTAGCGCCGGATTTTTTCAGCAGTTCTTTTTGCAGTACAACGCCCTGTGTTTTCAGCAGGTGAAGATAAGCGAGCAGGAGTTCCATCTGCTTGGGTGCGCGGCCCATATCGTTGAACAATGCGGCCAGTTGTTCTTCTTCCTGGTAATCTGCATGTAACTGCACATAATTCTCCTGTTTCTCCCGGTATACTTCTTTCAGTTCTTCATAAACCAGCAATACTTTTTTCTCTATCAGTGTTTTGATAACAGAGTATACTTCAGATTTATCGAGAATCATTTGTACTTCTTCAATCCGCAGTTCTTTACGGATGAGCAGTGCTTCCGCAATGAGGTATTCATCATCGCTGAGGGAAGTAAAGTCGTCGCCGAAGGCATCGTTGAAGAGCAGCAGCGTTTCGCTGGAAAGCTTGAGATGGGCGGGCAGAGCGGCATTCAGCACTTCTCCTTCCGTGCACATATAGTAAGCGGCTACCCAGGTCCAGAAGGCTAACTGGGTAGGATATACGATAGGCTCGGCATCCAGCATATCCAGCAGTGGCTTGGTTTTATACAGGGGGGCCTGTTCGTGAATGGCTTTCACGATACCGGCGTATTTCTTTTGTTTTCCCAGCTGTACAGCTACCCGGCTTCCTACCTTCAGGGTGGACATATTTTCAGGAACCGCGTAAGTATAATTTTTTGGTAACGCCAATGGCAATATTACATCTGCGTACTTCATCCTATTGGCTGCAGGGTTGGATACTTGTGATACTTGCGTAATTCGGTGTCCATTGCATCAAACACCTGTTGTTTAAGGGTATTGATATCATCGAGTGTCATTCCTGTTACGGGTATTGGCGGCAGGAATACCACGCGGCATTTGCCGGGGGAGATGTGCATAGGTCCTTTATGTGGTAAGCGGTGGCCTGCATCGAGGTACAGTACCGGCTTAATTGGTTTTTGCAATTCGATGGCCATCCGGAACGCGCCGTTGTGAAAGGGGCGTAACGGCTGATCGGTGTCGTTGGTGGTGCCTTCCGGGAATACGAGGATGGAGATGCCGGCTTTGAGGGCGGTCATCATTTCCCGTACGCTGCGGGCCCTGGCGGCTGCGCTGGAGCGGTCCACCGGTACCACAGAATTTTTATAGATAAAACCGAAGAACGGAATTTTAGACATTTCTACTTTTCCCAGCGGGCGGAAAGGGAGGCGCATTACTTTTACGGCGATGGCAGCATCGAGGTAAGAGCGGTGGTTTACCACATAGATGCAGGGCTCGTTGTCGCGCTCACATAAATATTTACGGGTTACCCACATGCCAACCAGCGGGAACCAGGTATGGGCCCAGAAGCGCAGGAAATAAAATATAATGTTACCTCCTTTCTGCCGGCCCAGTAAAGAGGCCAGGAAAATGGGCGGCAATATTAAAAACATGATGCCCAGGAAAGTGGCGGCGGCGTATATCACATAAATAACACGCAACGGTTTCAGTAAAAAATTCATAAACGCCTCGGAAGGTTTAATATGGCGGAAAACTACGAAGAAAATTACTAATTACGTGGAACCGGGCGCCGATTTAATCGCAGTGACAAACCCAGTCCTTATCCAGGTCGATGCAGGTAATTACTTTGGCGTTCTGTGAATCGCAGGGCGCAAAAACGATCCGCAGGTGCTGGCCTTCGCTGGAATAGCCTTCCAGGGCATAGGTTGGACAGGGATGGTCTTCCGGGTTGGACTTTTCCGGGTTGATCTTACCTTCTGCCAGGATTTCCTCCACTTCGGCGGTTGTCACCTGACGGCAATCCATCCGACAAATGGCATGTTTGGTATATTCAAGATGGGCATGCCGGTTAATAACTTCGCCGGCAATAGCGGGACTGTTGGAGTTGCTACGGGCTACCACGGGACGGCTGCCCGTGGAAGGGGCTGTGGGCGCACTTTTCCACCACTTCTGCTGCCAGCCGGCAAGCAATAAGATGGATAAAAGGAGAACGGGAAGGTACTTTTGCATTGATTTCATAAAAACAATAGAACGCCGCGCAAAATAGTCAAAAATTCCTTACCTGACTATGACATAAAAAGTTCCTACCTTTGCTTCCCTTTATGGAACAGGTAAAAACAGTAGCATTTCATACCCTCGGCTGTAAGCTGAATTTTTCAGAGACCTCCTCAATAAGCAGGTTGCTGGAACAGGACGGGTTTGTAAAAACGGATTTCGATGGAACAGCGGATGTATATGTGATCAACACCTGTTCTGTAACAGACAATGCCGATAAGGAGTGCCGTATGCTGGTACGCCGTATACAACGCCGCGCGCCGGGCAGCATGGTGGTAATTACCGGTTGCTATGCCCAGCTGAAACCCGCCGAAATTGCGGCTATTGAGGGGGTGGACCTGGTTCTGGGCGCCGCCGAAAAATTCAATATCGCCGAACACCTCAAAACACTCACCAAAGGAGACAGCGCTAAAATCTGCTCCTGCGATATCGACGAGGTAAATAGTTTCCATGCTTCCTATTCTCTTAACGACCGTACCCGCACTTTCCTGAAAGTACAGGACGGCTGTGATTATACCTGTGCCTTCTGTACTATTCCAATGGCCCGTGGCAAAAGCCGCAGCGACAGTGTTGCCAATGTGGTAAAGCATGCGCAGGACCTGGCCGCTACCGGTGTAAAGGAAATTGTGCTCACCGGTGTAAACCTGGGTGATTTTGGTAAAGGCTTTGAAGGGGGTAAGAAAAGAGAAGAAACCTTTTTTGAACTGGCGCAGGAACTGGATAAAGTGGAAGGTATTTCCCGCTATCGCATTTCTTCTATAGAACCTAACCTGCTCACTAACGAGATCATTGAATTTGTGGCCAACAGCCGCAGGTTTATGCCTCATTTTCATATTCCGCTGCAAAGCGGCAGTAACGAAATCCTGGGGCTGATGCGCCGCCGTTACCGCCGTGAACTGTATGCAGAAAAAGTAGCCCTGATTAAACAATTTATGCCACACTGCGCCATCGGCGTGGATGTGATTGTAGGCTTCCCATCTGAAAGCGATGCGCATTTCCGCGAAACCTACGACTTCCTGCATGAACTGGATGTATCTTATCTGCACGTATTCACCTACTCAGAACGCTCCAACACCACTGCGCTGGATATAAAACCGGTAGTACCCGTTCATATCAGGAACGAACGCAACAAAATGCTGCGTAACCTCAGCCACAAAAAACAGCAATACTTTAACGAACAACACCTCCATCAAACGAGGAAGGTGCTGTTTGAATCGCTGGGTAAAGATGGTATGATGGAAGGTTACACCGATAACTACATCAAGGTAACCACTCCTTTCCGCCAGGAATGGCACAACCAGCTGATCGACTGGGATCTCCGGTAATTATTTCGGGAAGCCGGGATCTGCTTTTACTTCCTGCAACTGCTGTGTATGCCGGTTGGTATGCGCTGCATCCAGCAACAATAACTGGTAAGCATCGATAGGCCCCAGCGCCGGGTGATCCATGATGTGATCACGCATGACGTCTTTTGTGCTGGTTACATATTCAATCAGTTTATCCCGCTGGTCTGTGAAAGCTTTTATAGCTTCTGCATTGGAGGAATAGCTGTGTTTGGGAATACCGGCTTCAGACGCCTTTACTTTGTGGCTGCGGTCTTCCACATTCTTAATGAGTTGTTCATCGGTAATTTTGATATCCTTTCTTCTTTCAGGATTGGCGGGTTGCTGTACCAGGTGCTGCTCTCCTTCCATGATAGCTTTTTCAATCTGCATGATGTGCTCCACGCACTCGATCACTGACCAGCGATCCGGCGCAGGCTTATATTCCAGTTGTGCATCGGTGAGTCCCTGTACATCCTTCAGGAGCTGATCTTTTGTTTGTTGCAGCTGGGTGATCAGGAGGCTTCTGTCTTCCCTGACGCTGGTACCAGGCCGGAAAGCAGTGACCGCAGAAAAGACAGCAATAGCGAGTAACAGCGCTAGTTTTTTCATCGTGGATAATATTTTAAGTGCCAGTAAATGGGGGTAATAGTAAGTAAGAAGAAAGATAAGTAAGTAAGTTACGAAAAACCGATGATCTCCAGAAATTCCTCCCGGGTAATAAATCCCGCGCCCAGTGAGGCCAGGTGGTCGGTATGTACCTGGCAGTCGATCATTTCCAGCTCGTGTGCATAGGTTTGTACAAAGGTGATAAAAGCCGCTTTGGAAGCGTTGCTGACGGTAGCGAACATCGACTCCCCAAAAAAGAAAGGGCCTGTTTTAACACCGTAGAGGCCACCCACCAGCGCTTCGTTCTGCCAGCATTCCACCGACATAGCGTAGCCTGCCTCGTGCAGCCGGATATAGGCTTCCTGCATTTCGCGGGTAATCCAGGTACCGGTTTGCCCTGCCCTGGGAATACTGCTGCAGCGGGCAATTACGCCTGCAAAATCTTCATTGAACGTAATCCGGAACTCTTTTTTGCGCAGCACCTGTTTCATGCTGGCAGATACTTTCAGTTCATCCGGAAATAATACAAAGCGGGGATCGGGGCTCCACCACTGGATAGGGGGTTCATCATACCAGGGGAAGATACCGGAGCGGTAAGCAAGCAGCAATCTTTCTACAGACAGATCACCACCCACGGCGAGTAATCCGTCCGGCTCGGAAAGCTGAACGGGCGGAAAAATCAGTTGCTTGTTAAGACGGAAAACGGACATATCAGGAATCAGCTGCCTGCCATTTCTTCAATAGTAACGCTTAATCCTCTCTCCTGCAGGGCTTCACACAGGGGGCGCAGTTTCAGGTATTCGCCCTGTTTTACGGCATACTTTCCATTAAAATGAATGATCAGCGCACACTGCTCTGCCTGTTCATGCGTATGACCGCATACCTCCATCAGTGAAGCAATGACCCAGTCGAATGTATTCACTTCATCATTCCAGACTACCAGGCTGAACGGAAACTGTTCATCTTCCGCCACCAGCACATCTACCTCTTCCTCTGGTAATCCTTTTGTACTTGTACGATCGCTCATCTTTAATAAAAGCTTTATGCAAAATTACATGGATTATTCGTTAATTTATCCATATTTAGCAGAGATCTGTTGATTTCAGGATACTTCCGAATTTAAAAAATGGTTATGATGAACGGACTGGTTTTATTGATGAATACAAATTTGCCGTTAAAAGATCCGGTGCCGATCTTTTCGCTGGTGTTGTTTATAATACTGCTGGCGCCTATCCTGTTACGTAAACTGCGGATACCGAGTATCATAGGGCTGATCATTGCCGGGATGCTGATCGGCGATCATGGTTTTAAAATTATACAGAAAGATAGTATCGATCTCTTTGCCAAAGCCGGGCTATTGTATATTATGTTCCTTGCGGGGTTGGAACTGGACATGACGGAATTCCGTAAGAACCGCTACCGGAGCATGATTTTCGGCGCCTTTACCTTTTTTATCCCCCTTACAATGGGGTTTGTGGTATGCACCTATGTACTGCAATTTAATTTCATGGCTACGCTGCTGGTATCCAGCATGTTTGCCACCCATACGCTGGTGGCTTATCCGCTGGCAAGCCGGCTGGGCATTACAAAAAATGAGGCCGTTACCGTAGCGGTGGGCGGTACCATTATTACCGACACGGCCGTACTGCTGATACTGGCCGTGATCACCGGTGCGCAGGCAGGCAACCTCAATACTTACTTCTGGGTACGGCTGGGCATTTCACTGGCCATTTTTGCCGCTATTATCCTCTGGCTGATGCCCATGCTTGGCCGCTGGTTTTTTAAGAAGATTAAAGACGATAAAACTTCGCATTTCATATTTGTGCTGGCGCTGGTATTTGCTTCCGCCTTCCTGGCAGAACTGGCAGGGGTAGAAGGTATTATCGGGGCATTCCTGGCCGGGCTGGCACTGAACCAGCTGATCCCGCATACTTCCCCGCTGATGAACCGGATTGAATTTGTGGGCAACGCTATTTTCATCCCGTTTTTCCTGATCAGCGTAGGCATGCTGGTAGACCTGCGGGTATTGCTGAAAGGCCCCGAAGCCCTCATCATTGCCGGCGCGCTTACCCTGATGGCGCTTAGCAGCAAATGGCTGGCCGCCCTGTTCACACAATTGGTGTTTAAATACAGCGCCAACCAGCGCAAGGTGATCTTCGGACTCAGCAGCGCCCACGCTGCCGCTACCATTGCAGTAATACTCATCGGGTATAATATGCATATTGTAGATGAACATGTGCTGAATGGTACGGTGATCCTGATCCTCATTACCTGCCTGGTGGGCTCTTTTGTAACAGAAAATGCCGGCCGCCGGCTGGCCATACAGGAAGCAGAAGGCAAACCCGAAGCGGACGATCAGCCCGAACGCATACTGGTGCCGGTTTCCAACCCCGACCGTATTGAGGCCCTGCTGGACTTTGCAGTAATGATTAAAGACAGCAACGCCCCTACTCCTATTTATCCGCTGGCCGTGGTACAGGATAATGAAGAAGCAAAAGAAAAGATCCATCTCACCAATAAAATGCTGGAAAAAGCGGTGATACATGCTGCTGCCACGGAAAGCGCGGTGCAGGTGGTGACCCGCATAGACCTCAACGTTTCCGACGGTATTACGCGCGCCACAAAGGAACTGCTGATCAGCGATGTGATATTGGGCTGGACCGATAAAACAAGCACCACCGACCGCTGGCTGGGCAACATCTTCGGTACCACGCTTGATAACGTATTACAACGGGTATGGGAAACCGTGTACGTGTGCAACTTCCACTCGCCACTCAATACCACTAAAAAAATGGTGCTGGTAATGCCGCCCAATACGGAATACGAGCTGGGCTTCCTGCATTACATGCAGAAAATGTTTATGCTGGCCAAACAGGCAGGCGCCAGGTTACTGGTTTTCTGTAATGAGAAAACGCAAACCATCACCACTGCTTTTGCGGAGCAGACAAAAATGAGCGTGGACCTTAGTTTCCGCCAGTTTGATACCATCGAGGATTTCCTGATCCTTTCAAGGGAAATAACCAGGGACGACCTGGTAGTGGTAGTCACTGCCCGTAAAAGCACGCTTTCCTATCATGCCTATATGGATGGCATTCCCGCTAAACTGGAACGTCATTTTAAAGACAATAATGTAATCCTGCTGTATCCTGAACAAAGGGAGTTTGATTCACTGGAAGCGGGCCTTCAATCCGAAGATCTGACGCTGGCGCCTATACAGGAGCAAATTGCGAATCTGAATAAACTGGGTAAAGCGGTGAAACGGATATTCAAGAAATAATGGATAGCCCGTAACGGCTAAACGCAAAAAGGTCCCGCATTGCTGCAGGACCTTTTTTATTTGTGTGTAGTGTG